>CAZEJZ010000013.1:0-18789 GCA_964512415.1 uncultured Opitutaceae bacterium | reverse complement strand
TGCCGCCCGTGAACGCCGACCCCTTCGGCGGCTATCTGCGGCCGGCGAAGGGTGGGCGTATCCTGCTCGGCGTGGAGACGCCGGCCCGACCGGAGTTCCGGGTGAACGACCTCGGCTTCCGTCTGGATGAACTTTCCGATCAGGAGGGGCTGCGCGAGCGGGCCATCGAACGCTTCCGGGAATTCTTTCCTCCGCTGGCGACGGTGCGCTGGGAGAGTGCCCACGTCGGGTTGCTCTCGTTCTCGCTGGACGGAGAGCCGATCCTCGGGCCGGTTCCGGGATGTTCCGGACTCTTCGTGGGCCTGTGCTTCCACTCGGGTGGTTTCAGCTACAGCCCCGCCTCGGGCCGCTTCCTCGCTGAGTACGTCGCGAACGGTGCGCCCTCGATCGACCTCACTGCCTTCCTGCCCGGGCGCAACCCGCCCGAGGAGACCAAGGCTTATCTCGCCGCCACGATTTCGCAGGACCAGTCCTTCCGGCGCCGCCACTGACGCGTCGAATCCGGCGCGCGCGAGCCACGTCCGGCGCGCCGCCGGGTCAGCGGCTGAGCTCGTGGTTCCGGCGCTCGGGGAACGTCGCCGTCGTGCCATCCGCGAGGCGGAATGACGTGGTGTCGACGAAGCTGGCGGAGACGAGTCGGCCCGCCGTGAAGCTCAGGAGGGCATAGCGGAAATCGCCCGCAAGACCGTTGCCGAACTCGCGCGACTTTCCATCAGAGAGGAGGACCAGGTCCTCGCGATCGCCCAGCCGCACGCGGTAGCCAACGGTCGCCGGGTCCGGCAGTTCGACGCGTTCGACGAAGCAGCTGATCGCAGCGGACTCGGTCTCCGCACGGTACGGGGCGATCAGCGTCGCCATCCGGTCGGAAGCCGCCTTGCCCGTGAGGGGCCGGCGGAAGACCAGCCAGTCGATCTCGCGATGATTCGGCTCGCCGGGCAGACCGGACAGCTGGGCCAGCCCGCGCCGCCGCTCGCGGCGGGTCCACGGTCGGTCCTCTTCGTTCTGCCGGATCACGAAGCCGGTGTTGTGGTTGGAGATAAATCCGTCCTGCGTCGGTCGCATCGCCAGCGGCGTGTGCAGGTTGAACTCCATTTCCCGATTGGCGGCGGTGGTTTCGGCATCGTCGACGATCAGCCAGTAGCGGCCCTTGGCCCAGAGGACGTGACGGCGGTGCCGGGTACCTTGGTGCCGCACGTAGCCGTCATGTGTCGCGGCAAAGACCTCCAGATGCGGCAGCAACGCCCAGACCTTGTCGTAGCCCGGCAGATTCCGCTTCACGGGCACCGCGCCGTTGATCGTGACCATGTTGTGGGCGGTGGGGTGCTTGTACCACGTGAGCTGCGCCGGCTCGAGGTACCCCAGCGCGCCGAGACCGGCGTCGACCGCGAGGGCCTGTCCGTTGGCGTAAAGCTCGAACGAGAGCTGATCGAAATGGCTGTGGTTCTGATGATCGCCGTAGTTGATCATCATCCACGCGGCCTGCGGCGTCCACGCCTCGCGCATCACGGCGAAGCGCGACGCGGGAAAGTCGACCGAAAGCACCGCTGGCGCCGCGGGCCTGACCGGGAGCTTATCGAGCGTTCCGGAGGGGTAGGCGGTCGAGAACCCGCCGACGAAGTCCCCGCGCCGGAAGAAACCCGCCATTTCCGCGAAGAGCGGCAGCAGGTCTCGCCCGCGCCCCGCATCGTTGAAGGGGGCGTTGGTTCCGATCGGGGTCGTGGTCAGGACGAAGAATTCGATGAACTTCTCCAGCCTCGGCAGGAACTCATCAAGCAGGGTCCGGTCACCGCGAAACTGCTCGAACATCACCATGTAGCGATGGAAGACGCCGAACATGTACGCGGCGTAGCTCGTCGTGCGTTCCACGTAGCCGCCGTCGTCGAGGATGTCCTTGCGGATGTGCTCGACCATCCGACCGCGCCCGTGCTCAAGCCAGTTCGGGGACTCGCCGAACTCCGGATAGGCCAGCGCGACGTAGGACAGGGTGTGCGCGGTGTGCGTCTGCCAGTTGTACGGATGGAAGGGGGTCCGCATCAGGCACTGGTCCATCCAACGGGCGGACCCGAGGAGGTTCTTCAGGAAGCGCTTGGTGGTTTCCGGCGAGAGATCGGGACCGAAGACGCGTTGGGCGTTGATCAGCCGCTCGGTGCGGTTGGAGAGGCCGAGCTCGTACCAGATGAAGTCGTAGCTGACCGTGACGTGGATGACTTTCTCCGGCTTCACGGCGTCGATCTGGTCGTACCATTGGTTGAACAGGCTCTCGAAGGCGGCCTGGCGTGATGCCGTCGGCTGCACGACCTGCGCCTGCGTCAGGGCATCGAGGAACGAAAGGTAGTGCACGCCCCACTTGCTCATCGTCGGATAGGTGTGCGTGAAGTCGATGTGGTCGCCCCACGTGTGGCCAAACAGACGGAACCCGCGGCCGGGCGTGTGGACGTCGTCGGCGGCCGCGGCGATCGCGGCCGCCCGGGCGGGGTCCGCGAGGACCTCGCGCCGGAATTGGTCGCGCGTGATGAAGGGCTGCTTCGCCGCCGCATCGTAGAGCGAGAGGCGTCCGTTGTCGGGGCGTCGGGCGAAGTAGTCGTGGAGCAGGCGGGCGACCGCATTCGAGTCACCCGCCGCGACCGCGGCCTCCAAGGTCGCCTGGATCTGCGGGATGCGGAGCGAAGCGACGAGTTCCGCGTCGGAGATGTGCCGGATCCGATGCTCGAAGTACTCGGGGTCGATGGTGACATCGTGCCACTCGGAGAGCTGCAGCCGGAGATCCCGGCCGCTGCGGTCGCTCTTGCCCACGATCTCATGACAGAGCGGGCAGTGCCACTGTCCGTCCTTCTCGTAGACCGTATTCTGCAGCGAGATCGTCTCGCCGGACTGATCGAGTGCGCGGGCGGTGACGGCGAGTCCGATCAGGAGGAAGACGACGCAGGGAAGCAGGCGGCGGACGGGCATGGTTTTCGTGGGGGGCTCCTCCATCGGAGCGCATCACCGGGCGAAGGCAACCCTGCGGTCGCGTCGTGGCCTCAGGCGAGGTCGCGGGCGAGCCTGACGAGCGCTGCGGGAAGTTCGCGGTGGATGCGACGGTAGGGGATCTCGCCGCACATCAGGGGAACGAAGTCCGCCGCGTAACCGGCGCGAGCCTGGGCGGCGGAGTCGGGCGCGTAGCCCATGCCGCCCACCAGACTGACGAGCCACGTGTGGGGGTGGGGCGAGGCGTCGAGGATTTCCTGCTGCAGGCTGTGGTAAAGCTCGAGCCCGAACCCCAGCAGGGCGACGGGCCCGATGCGGACGCCGTGCAGGCAGACCGGCGGATTGGGGGCGCGGGTGCCTCGCCAGTTGGCGAGCAAGGCCCGCAGGCCGTTCAAGCGGGTGAGCTCCATGCCGTGCGTGAGCAAGGGCGGTTGACCGCCCGTGTGCGGAAAGTCGGTGATTCCCGGTCGCCGGAACACCTGTTCCAATTGGGTCACGCGCCGTTCCACGTGGCCTCGGGTCCACGGCTGGCGCGCGAAGGAGGCACGGGTGCGCCGAGTCCGGAGGGCGTCGGAGGGCAGCGGCTGGGCGGCGCGAAGCCCCCGCTGGACCGCGGCCGCGTAGAGTCGGGCGATCGCCCGCAGCGCCCGCCGGGATTCGGCGGGGTTCCGATGGTTCAGCTTGGGATTGATGTCGCCGAGCGCGCCGGGGAGGAAGATGGCCACCGCGCCGCGATCGACCGCCTCAAGCCGCAAGCACGCCAGGCCGGCGTAGTCGCCGTGGATCGCCGCGGTCTTTTCGCCGTAGATGACGGGGTGGCAGGCGAAGTGGTGCAGCAGACCGAGGAGTCGCGTGCCGGAGTACGCCGCAAGGATGCGCACGGTCGGGTCGGTTTGCTCCGGGTGCGCAGGGCGCCACCGGGGATCGAGGCGCTCGGCGAGATCGGCGTTCATCGCGAAGCCGGCGTCGGTCTCGCGGTTCACTGCGATGCCCTCGCACGCTGCCGCGGCGACGCGCCATTCGGCGTCGATGAGCGTGGCCCGCGCCTGCGCGGCCGCTGCGGCCGCCCGGATCGGGAGGGTTTCGACGTACATCTGATCGGCCTCGCCCCATCCCACCATTCCGCCCACGGCCGGTGCACTGTGGGTGTGGGTGACCGAAAGAAACACGTCGTCCGCCTTCACGCCAGCGGCTCGGGCGGCTTCCTCCCGAATGCGCGCATCGAGGTCACGCGGCAGACCGCAGAGCTCCACGCTGACGATCAGCGCGGTGCGCGTGCGGTCGCGCAGGAGCACGGCCCGTGCGTGGAGTGGGGCCACCAACTCCGCGGCCGCGCGGTTGCGGTAGGGTCCGTAGCCGGCGAGTTGCACCCCAAGCCGCGGGGTGATGTCGCTGCGTCCAAATCCGACTTTCATCAACGCCGTGCGGGCCCGGACGGACCCTGGAGACGCTCGTGCTCGCGCAGATCGTCGATCGACGCCTCGACCTTCGCGATGATTTCGAGCATGCGGTCGACCTGCACCTCCTGGGCGTCGACGAAGTCGAACCGGGTCTCGATCGAGTTCGCGATCCGGTGGCGGCAACGGGGAAGCGGAAGATTGCGATAGTCCACCTTGGCCGCCTCCAGCGATGACAGCCATGACACCCGCGGGCCGCGGTAGTCCTGCCAGTGCAGGCGGGGCCAGTCCGGGATCGGCGACGGGACGTAGCCGAAGGCCAGCATGCCCTCGGCCTTCAGCGCGGCTGCGAACGTGTCGCGCGACACACCCGCCGCCTCCGCGTCGAAGTTCATCGTCATGAGGTGGTACACCGGCTTCACGTCCGCCGCGTAGCGCGGCAGGCGCAGGAACTTGGACTTCGCGAGCCCCGCACGGAAGCGGTCGGCGTGGCGGCGGCGTTCCGCCAGCCAGCCGTCGATGCGGCCGAACTGCTCGGTGAGGAGCACGGCATTCAGCGGGGTGATGCGGTACGTGTAGACGAGAGAGTCGACCCAGGGGCGGAGATCATCCGGGAAATCCTTCTCCGGCGAGCGGCCCATATGCTGGCCGATCATCGCCGCCTTCCAGAACACCTTCTCGTCCGGCGTCACGAGGTAGCCCGCCTCCGTGGTGGGCAAGACCTTGCCGCCCATGCACGAGAATCCGGCTGCATCGCCCACGTTACCCACCCGCAGCCCCGCCACTTCGGCGCCGTGCGCCTGGCTGCCGTCCTCAATCAGCTTGAGGCCCCGGCGGTCCGCGATCGCGCGCAGACGGGGGAGGTTCGCCGGTTGGCCGAAGATGTGGACCGCAAGGATGGCCTTGGTCCGAGGAGTGATGGCCGCCTCCACCGCATCGGGATCGATCAGGCCGGTGTCGGGGTCGACATCGACGAAGACCGGAATCGCGTTCTGGTGCAGGATGCAGGAGGTCGATGCTCCCCACGTGTAAGGCGTGGTGATGACTTCGTCACCGCAGCAGATTTCGAGGCCCGCGAGGGCGCCCTGCAGCGCGGCATGACCCGAACTGCACGCGAGCACCCGGCGGCCGCCGTGATAGCGCGAGACCACGTCCTCGGCCTCGGCGATCTCCGGCGAATGGAAACGCCCGAGCCCGACCGCCTTCCCCGCCCGGAGCACATCGCCCACACGGGCGATGGCCTTTTCCGAGAAATGGGGGAAAGCCGAGTAGGTGACTTCACCGACGCGGGTTCCGCCGAGGAGGGCGAGGCGCTGGGCCGAGGGTGCGAGGACGGAGGCCATGGAAAAAGGTCGGTCGGAGATTGTTGGGTTCGCCAAGCGCCTCCAAGGCAAAACGCATTTCCGGCCGCCGGCGGGAGACGATTCGTTTCCGCGGCGGGCCGGTCTCATCCCGGCAGCGCTGATTAGGGAGTCGCGGGTACCGCATCGCGCGGCACCGCGATCATGTCCATCGCGCTGGCCCGTCCGGGGATGCCGATGCTGCGGACGCCGACTGCGGAGGCGGCGGGTGGTCGGAGGGGATCGTAATACACCGCACGCGTGTCATTGAGGCTGTTCCGCGGGGAACCGTCCTCGAGCAGGTAAGTGGCTTTCACGAGGAAGCGGAAGCTGCTGCCCGCCCGCCCGAGCACCGGACCGAGCCGGGAGAAGATCGCCGGCCACTCGTCGCCGGGCGCGACGGGTGACCCGGCATCGATGCCACCGAGGAAGATGAGCGGCACGCCCGGACCGACGATCGCCGCGTGGCTGAAGCGCGGCGATCGGGGCTTTCCCGCGAGCACGGGGAATGTGAGGGGTGACTCCGGCGCTGGCGCGCTGCGTTCCCGCACGAGGACCATCTCTATTTCCACCGGCAGAGGGATCGTCCATTCGGTCAGGATCACTGGAGGACATTTTCCCGCCGGGAAGAGCGGAGTGATTCGGGCGAGTGCCTCCTCGCGCGCCGAGAACGGCTGGAGAAAGACACGAATCTGAGCGACGCCCGACGCGTTCGCTCCCAATTCGGCCGCGGAGCGCAGGAGTGACGCCATGGTGAGAGCGACGCTGCCGGCCACATCGGTCCCGCGTTCCGCCTGTCCGGAAAGGAACAGGCGTGATCCGGCGGGCTGCAGCGCACCGCCGTCGGCGGTGATCGTGGTCTCGTCCGGCCGTTGACCGCTGACGGCGATGGCCTCGACCGCCACGCGGGCCCCGGGGACGGCAAGCGGCGAGCCCTGCCAGGTGACCGCGGGTGCGTGATCCTTGAAGCGCTGCGCCAGGACGGCGGCGGCGGCCGCGTGATCGGACTCGTCGACCAGAGTGATCGTCAGGCGCACGATCCGGCGCTCGTCGGATGACACGGCCGCGAGTCGCTGGCCGAGATCATCGAGGATCAGGTTCAGCTGGGCGGCAGCGTCGTCGGGCGCGGTGCGGAAAGGCAAAAGGTGGGGGGAAAAGTACAGCGTGGCATCCGGCACACGGACAAAGTCCGCCTGCCCCGGAGCGGCGACGGAGAGCGCGCGCGCCAGGGAGTTAGCTGCGGCGTCGGCTGCGGAAGGCGCGGGCGGCGTCGCGGCCGGGGCGAGCGGCGCAGCCAGGGTCGCGACGGCGAGGAAGAGCGCGGCTGAACGCCGGCGAGTCGGCGGCCGTGCGTCGTGACTCACGAGGAGAAAGACGGCTTGGCGCGCGACCACATGCGCGCTCAGGAACGCGAACCAGCGGAGGGGGAGGGTATCACGCATCGGAGGAGCGCCCGGCTCGTTCAGTCGGGGAGCGCGGCGGGCTTGTGCAACCGTCGCCGGCGAACGCGCGGACGCAAGAGCGGGCTCGGACTGAGAGAGTGAACTGCGGCACCCGGCTCAAGCCGACCGCTAGGCGTGGCGTGTGGCGGCGGTGGATGAGCCGTCCGGCGCGGGTCCGGTCGAATCGGCGTTGGAGGGCGACGTCGCGGGACCAAGGATGCGGCTCGAGGGAACCTGCCGCACGCAGACATCGACCCGCAGAGAGCGAGTGGGGGCACCCCGGTACGTGCCGCTGACCGGACGGATGTCGGTATAGTCGCGGCCGACGGCAACGCGCACGTAGCGGTCGTCAGCCGGGCGGGCATGGGTGGGATCGTAGGCCAGCCAGCCGGCTCCCGGAAGCCATGCCTCGATCCAGGCGTGCGAGGCCTCGTTCTCGCCGGGCCGGCGGGAGGGATTGAAGAAGTAGCCGCTGACGTAGCGGGCGGGAATCCCGAGGCTGCGGCAAAGACCGAGGTGGACGTGGGCGAAGTCCTGGCAGACCCCGGTGCGCTGGCGCAGCGCGTCGGTTGCGAGCGTATGGACGCCCGTCGTGTTGGGTCGGTAGGCGAATGTCCGATGGATGTGCCGACGTCGGTGGCGCTCGGCAGGAGGACGTGGTATTTCACGTCGAGGATGCGCGTCGTCTTGTCCGCCCGCTCGAGCATCTTGCCGAAGCGGATGAACTCCCAGCCCTCGTTGCGCGGGAACGTGGCGTCGGTCAGTCCCTGGAAGAGATGGGACGCACGGATGATCCGGTTGAAGAACTCCTGCGGACCGCTGCGCCAGACGTCGGTCGTCGAGGTCGACTTGAGGATGAGGTGGAGCTCGTTGATCACCTCCCACATTTCCAGCGAGATCTGGTCGCGGATCATGCGGGCGTTCTCGCGGGCGGCGTAGACGCAGGACAGGATGGAGCCCGGATTGCGCAGCTCAAACGCGAGGAAGTCGGTGACGCTGTGGCTGTCGGCCACCGCATGCAGGGCCTTGAACTCCTCCTGCGCACCCGAACTCAGGATGAGCGATTCCCAGGAATTGAGCGAGGCGGGTGACAGATCCTGGAAGTCCGCGAGGAACTGCAGATTGACGTCGAGGAGCCGTGCGGTGTTCTCCGCGCGCTCGATGTAGCGGCTCATCCAATACAGCGAGTGCGCCACCCGCGAGAGCATCAGGGTGGCCTGGGGGCGGCCGAGGGAGGCGGAGGGTGCGGGCATGGGCGGGCGCGGGATCATTCGTCGCCCTTCAGGACCCACGTGTCCTTCGAGCCGCCGCCCTGGGAGGAGTTGACCACGAGGGAGCCGCGGCGCAGCGCGACGCGGGTGAGGCCGCCGGGCGTGACGGTGATCTTGTCGCCGTAGAGAATGTAGGGACGCAGGTCGATGTGCCGTCCCTCGAGCCGTCCGCCGCACCAGGTTGGCGAGCGGGAGAGCATGATCGGATCCTGGGCGATGTAGTTGCGCGGATTGGCGGCGACCTGGGCGCGGAAGCGGGCGCATTCGTCCTTGGAGGCGGCGGGCCCGATGAGCATTCCGTAGCCTCCCGCCTCGTTGGCGGCCTTGACCACGAGGCGATCGATGTTCTCGAGGATGAAGCGGCGGTCCGAGGTCTCGGAGGCGAGGTACGTGTTCACGTTCGGGAGGATGGGTTCCTCGCCGAGGTAGTAGCGGATGAGCTTGGGCACGTAGGCGTAGATCACCTTGTCGTCGGCGACCCCGGTGCCGATCGAGTTGGCGAGGGCGACGGTCCCGGCGCGGTAGGCGTTCACCAGCCCAGGCACTCCGAGCATGGAGTCCGGCCGGAAAACCGTGGGATCGAGGAAATCGTCGTCGATTCGCCGGTAGATCACGTCGACCGGCTGCAATCCGGTGGTGGTGCGCATGTAGACCCGCCGTTCGCGGACGACGAGGTCGCGGCCCTCGACGATCGGGATGCCCATCTGGCGGGCGAGGAAGCAGTGCTCGAAATAGGCGCTGTTGTGGACTCCGGGCGTGAGCAGGACCACGCACGGGTTCTCCTTGTGTTCGGGGGCGAGGTGAAGGAGGGCGCGAAGCAGTTGTTCGGCGTAGCCTTCGACTGGGCGGACCCCGTAGCTTTCGAACAGCTGGGGAAACGCGCGGCGCATGGCGGCGCGGTTTTCGATCATGTAGCTCGCACCAGACGGGCACCGCAGGTTGTCCTCGAGCACGAGGTAGTTGCCCTGCGCGTCGCGGATGAGGTCGGTGCCGCAGACGTGGACGTAGATGCCGCGCGGCACCTTGAAGTTCATGAACTCGCGGCGGAAGTGCTTGGCCCCGAGGATCAGCGCGGCCGGGACGATGCCGTCCTTGAGGACCTTCTGGCCGTGATAGATGTCGTCCAGGAAGCAGTTCAGCGCATGCAGCCGCTGCGTCAGGCCGGCCTCAATGCGGCGCCACTCGGAGCCGGGGATGATGCGCGGAATGAGGTCGAACGGGAAGATGCGCTCGGTGCCTTGGGAGTCGTTGTAGACCGTGAACGTGACCCCCCGGCGGAGAAAAGCCGAGTCGACGGCGGCGCGGCGCTGGTCGAAGTCCGGCACCGGCAAACTGCCCAGACGATCCGCAAGCCGGCGGTAGTGGGGTCGGACCCCGATGGGCGCGCCCTCGGCGAACATCTCGTCGAAGAAGGTGGAGTCGGTCTCGTAGGAGGAGCTGATGACGGACACGGCGGCGGGAAACGAAACGGGCGGAGGGTGACCGTGCTTCGGACGAATCGACCCGGAGAGCGAACGCGGGGACCGACGCGACGGGCGCGGAGGATGGATTGACCCGATTCATAGCAGGACCCTTGCCAGCAAGGCCGCCGGGCTGATTTAGCGCACACGGCGGCGACGGCCTCGGCGCTTTCCCGGCGGGTCGCCGTCCGAGACGCGTCCCTGCCCCCGGCGCGGACGGGCCCAGGGTGTTCAGGACAACTCTTTGCGAAGGGCGGTTTGCCCAGACCGGTGGCTACGAGAATACCCCCACGAACACGCAGAGGACGAGCAACGTGCCTGCAGGCAGTGATTTCGTGATGGGATCCCCGGCCTTGAAGTGGAAGAAGACCGCACCGAGCATGATCACCGCCAGTCCGAACGCCGCGGGCGCGGTGAGGGCCGGCAGCAAGACACCCGCCAAGAGTGCAGACGCGAGCAGAAGCTTGATCAGCCCGATCGCGTAAAGGATGAACGGCGATAGTCCGTAGACCGCGAATTCCTGGGTCATGTTCTGAGCATTACCTCCGCGCCAACGACTCGGTCGGGAAAACCGGACCATCCAGACGTTGAAGAGGGTAAGCGCGACGGCGATCTGGGCCGCGAGGACAAGGATACGCATGGGGAGGGGGGTAAAGAGCGCGTTGTTCTGACAGCTGACTGGCGGTAGGTAATTTACCCTAGATGGCTCCGCAAGCCTCGTATGCAAAAAATCGATTCTTCCGAGGCCGGCTAAGGCAGCCGCGCAAACCCGATGATCAACGAGACGGTCAACGCGAAGTAGGCGACCGCCGGCAGCGTCTGGAGGACGGAATCCCGAATCCGAATCCGCACCGCGACGGCCCCGGCCATGAGGAGGGTCAGCCCGACTGCCGCCGTGAGACCGATCACGGGCATCCTCAGCCCGACCAGCAACCCGAGGGCGCCGACGATCTCCAAGCAGCCGGTGAGCACGCGATAGCGCGCCAGTCCGTACCGCTCGAACTCCGCCCGCATCCACCGTGAAACCAGACAGCTCATTCCGTAGGAGAAGAACGAGAGGCTCGTGAAGATGGCGAGGGAGATGAAGAGGGACACGAGCGCGAGGGTGGAGTGTGGAGTCGGCCCTCGGATCGGGCTGATCGGGTTTTTCACCATATCCAGTTGTCCCCCGCTGTCGATCCTCGCGCGGCCGATCATCCGGTCGGCTGCGGGGATCGGGTCCCTACCGAACCGGTCCGATCGAGGGTCAGGGCCGGAGGCCCTAGGCGGGAACTGCCCGGCCAGTCGGAGGCGGCGTTTGCGGTAGTTTGCCGGCTGACGGAAAGCGCCGCCACTCCAAGATGAGGGTGCCGCAGCGCTCCGCCACGCGAATGGCGGAGCGCGGAACCGACGATCACCGGACGGGGATCACGGCGTGACGCGGATGAGTGCGCGCGTGCCGGCGGCGAGGGAGAGAGGCAGTCCCTCGCGGAGTTCGAAGCCGAGGCACGTGCGGGGAGGCTGATCGTCGATCGAGACGGTGTAGGCGTGGTTGGGCTCCACGGTGAACCATTCGGGCCATTCGTTCAGCCGGGGGTAGTTGCGCGCCATGTTCCAGTGCTCCCGGTGACGGGGAATGTCGAACCGCAGCCGTCCGGTCCACTGGGCCTGCGTCCGGACGATGAGGTTGAGAGAGTCTCCCTCCCGAACCGCGCCGAGTTGGACTCCGGGGTCGAGCGGCGAGAGGAAGGCTCCCTGCGCCTTGTAGAGAGCGAAGAGGATGGCGGTGCGAATGAAGTTGCCGTCGGCGTAGGAGGCTTCGATGAAGCCGTCTGGGCGCTGGCGGGCATAGAACGCAACGATGGCTTGGTCCATGGCCCGCTCGAGGGCGGGATGCGGGATGCGATTGAGCAGAACCAGTGCTCCCTCGATACTGTCCGAGTAGGCGTTCGCCCCCCACCGCCGTCCGGCGCCCTTTTCGTCGAAGAGATAGTCGGGGCGGCGGGCCACGGAGTCCATGCCCTCTCGGACCGCCGTGCGGTAGCGCTCGTCACCGGTCAAGAGATAGCCGGTGTAGACGGCGTTGAACATATAGCCCCAGCAGTGCGCGTGGTGCGGGTCCACGACCTTTCCTGTCGCCACGTCGACGGACGTGACCCAGAGGCGGTCATCGTTACGCCCCGTCTCAAGCACCCGGTCGAGCAGCTTTCGGAGCGCAGGCTCCCACCGGCTCGCCCGGTCGGGCGCAAAGGTCCGGGCGCAGAGAAACGCCTCCGTGAGGCCGCCGACGATTTCGTTGCCGTGATCGGCCAGAACAAACACGCCTTGCGCGGGCCGGTCGGCGGCGTTCCCGGACGCCCGATTCTGGGTCGCGCGCAGCGACACATCGAACGCGCCCTGCTTGGGTTGGTCGGTCGCGATGTCCCACTCGTGGGCGGGCAGGTAGTGCGTCGCTGGAAGTTGGTGGACGAAGTAGAAGTCGGCGAGGTGCAGCAGCGCGGAGAGGTAGCGGGGGTCGCGTGTTTTCCAGCTCAGGCGGGCGAGAACTTGGAGGGCATTGCCGTTGACCTCGCTGGTCTGGGCGGGAAGCGCTGCGCCCTTCCAGGCGTAGGGCGAGCGGTTGACGAGGTCGGTGGCGAGGCCGCGGAGGCGCCCGTACCACGGTGTCTCACCGAGGATCTCCGTGATGGGCAGGAGTCCGTCCTTCATGTACTCTGACGAGCCGAACACGATTTCGTCGACGTCACGTGCGGGGCGCACCCAGCCCTTGGATCCAGGCTGAATGTCGTCGCTAAGTTCTCCGAGACGGCGGGTGAGGAGCATCTCCTGTCGCAGCATCGGGAGCAGGGAACTCCGGAGGAGGTCGGGCTCGGTGAACGCGGCAGCGATCACTAGGAAAGGATAGAGGTCGGCGGCGCAGTCCCGGACCACCCAGTTCGGGTCGAACTCCGACCGGCCCCGTGCACCGGAGACGAGATCGACGCGATACTGCCCGATGTCCCCGCGCGGCAGCAGGCCGGTGGTGGGATCAGCGAGACCGAGCCAGGCGTGAAGGACCCGCCGGGAGCGCGAGTAGCCCTCGGCCGCGAGTTCGGCATTCGCGGACGCCTGCTTGACCCAGGGTGGCTCTGCCGCACTGAGGCCGATCACGAGGAAAACGAAGACGATCGCGTGACGCACGGTAGAGTATGGAGGGGGCACCGGTGCCTCGGAGACGCAAGGTGAAGGAGCGAGCGAGGGCGGATCGCGTGTGGTCCGGGCGGCGATCCGTCGCGGCGGAGGATCAAGCCGATCGCGGCGGGCGCGGGACCTCGAGGGCGCGGATCGCGTCGAGATCGAGGTCGAGGCCGAGGCCCGGAGCGTCGGAGACCTCGAAGCAGCCGTCGACCAAGGGCAGGGGCGCGCGCAGCATGCCGGACATGAAGGGATTCTCGGTCGCGTCGAACTCCACCATCGGCGTGCCGACTCCCGGCATCAGCGTGGGCTCGGGCAGCAGGGAGGCGATGTGGATCGAGGCGGCGTTGAGGATGCCTCCGTTCCATGAGTGGGGGATGCACTGCACGCCGTAGAGCTCGGCGAGTTCGGCGATGAAGAGAAGCTCCCGGATGCCGCCGCACAGGCTGGCGTCGGGCTGGATGATGTCCACCGCGCGCCGGTCGAGGAGATCCTTGAAGGCTTGGCGGTTCAGCAGCATCTCACCGCCCGCGACCGGGAGGTCGAGTTGCGCGGTGAGTTCGGGGTAGCCGCGGTAGCCGAACTGCGGCATCGGTTCCTCGAAGAAGGTGATGCCGATCTTCTCGAGCTCGCGCCCGACCATCAGCGCCGTCGAGAGCGTGTAGGAGCCCCAGCCGTCGACCATCAGCTTGACGTCGGCGGGCAGGGCGGCGCGGACCGCGGCGAGGACGGGCAGTTCCTCTCGCGGATCGTAGCGCCCGATCTTGAGCTTGATCGCGCGGAAGCCGCGCGCGACGAAGTCCTTCGTTTCGGCCGGCCACGCGTCCGCCGGGTGGACATCCTTGCGGTAGGCCCCGGAAGCGTAGACCGGCACGCGGCGGCGGCGGGCACCGCCGTAGAGTTGGTGGAGCGGCACACCGAGCGCCTGGCCGATGAGGTCGTGCAGCGCGATGTCGATCGCGCCGATCGCGAGGCGGTTCTCGAAGGGGGCGAGCCAGCGGGTGCGCCACGCGTTGCCGACGTCGCGGGGGTCGCGCCCGACGAGGGCCGGGGCGTAGACCGCCTCGATGGTTTCGCGCGTGCCGGCCATCGGCACGGTCTCGCCCCAGCCGACCAGCCCCGTGTCGGTGGTGATGCGGACGAGCAGGTTGCGGCGCCACTCGTTGAAGGACGACGCCGGACCGGTGGGATGGGAAAGCTTGTGCTGCAGCAGGAGCGTTTCGACGGAGCTGATTTTCATAGCGGTGAGGGGGAGGGGGCGAAGGCTTCACCCAGCAGAGACGAGTCGTGTCGGGCTGTTCCAGTCTGGGATACTGGTCACAAGGCTTGTCCGGTGAAGCGGCGGGGACTCCGCCGCCCATGCGGTCGAGGTCTTGACCCGGACTCATGGCGAGGACTAGGAGGAGGGCGTGACCAGTGCTTCGTCAGCCCCCGAATCCCCGGCCGGTCCGACCCGCGTGCGGGCCATCGACACGGACGTGCACCACCAGATCCGCGGCATCGCGGACCTGAAGCCCCATCTCTCGCGCAACGACTGGTTGCGCCTCGAGGAGTTCGGCATGCCGCGGAACAGCAACCTCTACCAGGCGAGCGGGGGCTTCCGCGGTGCGCGCGCGGACTGCTTCGGCGCGGGCAACGACGTCGATCCCCGCTCCCGCGTCGAACTGTTTCAGGAGAAGCTCCTCGACGGCTGCGGCATCGATTGGGCGATCCTGCAGGGTGAGTACGCCCCGGCGGTCCTGGCCCTCGCGGACGTGGATTTTTCCGCCGCGCTCTGCCGGGCGCTGAACGACTGGACGCTGGCGGAGTGGGTGGGCCGCGATCCGCGCTTCCGGCTCGCGCTCACCGTCCCGATCCAGGACCCGGCGCTGGCGGTGCAGGAAATCCGCCGGCTTGGCGGCCATCCGGCGGTGGTGGCGGTGTATGCGGTCTGCGGCTCGCCCCGTCTGTACGGGCAAAGGCACTACGATCCGGTGTATGCGGCGTGCGTGGAGCACGGGCTGCCGCTCGCGTTGCACTTCAGCAACGAGGGAATCGGGATGAACCCGGCGCCGACGGCGGGCGGTCACCCCTCGTACTACGCCGAGCAGTACCTCGTGCGTCCCCAGTTTTACCAGGCCCACCTCGCGAGCTTCCTCTTCGAGGGTACGTTCGAGAAGTTCCCGGCGCTGAAGGTGGCGTTCCTGGAGTCGGGCATCGGCTGGGTGCCGGCCTTCCGCTGGCGGGCGGATGCCACCTGGAAGTCGTTGCGCGCCCAGACGCCCTGGGTGAAGCGGCCGCCGAGCGAGTACATCCGCGAGCACATCCGCTTCGCGACCCAGCCCTTCGACGATCCGGAGCCGGCGGCGGCGCTGCCGGCGCTGCTCGACGGCATCGACGCGACCGAGACCCTGATGTTCTCAAGTGACTTCCCGCACTGGGACTTCGATCCCCCGGCCGCGATCGAGGCCCGTCTCCCCGCCGCGATGCGGCGGCGGGTCCTCGTGGAGACGGCGCTCGAGACCTATCCGAAGCTGCCTCGATGAGCGTCGGGACACGCACGCCGCATCCCGTTTGCCCGGCTGCTGAACTGCTGCCGGGCCAGCGGCGGATCGTGACGATCGCCGGCAAGTCGATCGGCGTGTTCAACCTCGGCGGCCGCTACGTCGCCCTGCGCAACCGGTGCCCGCACCGCGGCGCCCCCTTGTGTGAAGGCCAGATCAGCGACCTCGTGACCGCGGACGCGCCGTACGCGTGGCGGCGCGAGCGGGAGGGAGAGATCATTCGCTGCCCGTGGCACAGTTGGGAGTTCGACCTGACCACCGGGCGCTCGGTGTGCTTCCCGGAGCGCATCCGGACCAACTGCTACCCGGCCGGCGTGACCGCCGCCCCTGAGCGCGAGCGCGCCGAAGCGTTCGATGTCGCTGAGCGTGAGGGCGTTGTCGTGGTCTGGGTGTGAGAGGGTGACGCGGCGGAGCGTTTCGATTGGGGTTCTCGGGCTCCTTACAAAGTCCCCGGCCCCTTTGTACGTGGTCACTTTATCTTACCTCTTCGGTAGGATTGCCTGAAGGCGGTAGTCTGCAGCTGAATGCCGGGGTTCCTGTGGCGGTGACGACCCCTTATCAACCCCCCGGCTGGACGTTCCGGATGCGGATGAGCCTTACGGCGTTCGCTCTTGGTGCCGTTCCGCCCCCGCCTCCGGGACGACTCGCAACCCTCAACCCGTGACCACCACCCACATGACCGCCAAACGCACTCCACTCGGGATCACGCTGATCCTCGGATTGATCGGAGCCAGCTCGCTGCTCGCGCAGCAGGTGCCGGCAGACAAGGCCAAGCTCGCCTCAGACAAGGAGAAGGATAAGGAGGAGGCGATCGTCCTGTCGCCCTTCGTCGTCTCCAACGAGGGTGACCAAGGTTACCGCACGCAGCAGACGATGATCGGCAGTCGCACGGCCAAGAATCTCCTCGAGCTTCCGGTCGCCGTCTCGATCATCGGCTTGCCGCAGATCGAGGACGCTGCCGCCGTCGACATCCACGAAGTGCTGAAGTACGGCACGAGCGGCGTCACCCGGAGCCAGTCGTTCAACAACGACGTGAACATCCGTGGCTTCCGCGCCCTCGGCGGAACCCTGCGCAACGGCAACATCGCCCGCACCAGCAACAAGCACCTGCCGTTCTTCGACATCGAGCGCGTCGAGGTGCTCAAGGGCCCGGCGGCGATGCTGAGCGGATCCAACTCCGGCATGGGCGGCACCCTCAACTACTTCTCCCGCCGTCCGACCGACAAGCCGATGGGCGAGCTGAAGACTTCGGTCAACAGCGCCGGCCGTCTCCGCGGCCAGATCAACGCGTCGGGTCCCCTGTACAAGAGCGGCGACTCCTTCCGCGTCAATTACCGCGGCACGCTCGGTGTGGCCAAGTCCGACACCTACCTCGGCAAGGATCCAGAGTGGGAAGATCAGCGCTACTACGGCGCAGCACTGGCCATGTACTTCGGTAATAACACCAGCCTGACGATCGAGGCCTCGTACGACGACAACCGCACCTACATCTACCTCTGGGACTTCCTCGACATCTCGGTTCCGGTCGATCCCCGGACCGGCCTGACCGATGCAAAGCTCAACCGCTACTCGACGCTGAGCTACGCCCCGGGTCGCAAGAAGGATGCGTTCTGGCCGCTCGAGTACACGGACATCACCGCGACCTACCTCCAGACGCTGACCGACAACAGCAACCTGCGTTTCGTGTACAACTTCACCCGGCTGTATGACAGTCGGCGCAACAACCGCGGCATCACCGTCCGGCCGGACAACTATACGCTCGCCCGTCAGGACATCCGCAACGACAACGGGAACGTGGTGCATGGCTTCCAGATGGATTACCAGCACCGCCTGGAGCGGAAGTGGGGCAAGCTGGATACGATGGCCGGAGCCGACGGCTTCACCCAGAATGGCTTCACCAACGAGTCGATCCTGTTCATGCCGGATGCAGACTCGCGGACCGGCGTCGCGCCCAACGACGACGCCTTCTATTCGCAGTACATGACCGACTTCGACCTCTTCGACAAGCCGCGGCCCGCCACCGCCGGCACTCCGGCCACGAAGAACAAGACGAACAACCGCAGCCTCTCGTACTACGTCCAGGAAAACGTCTCGTTCCTCCAGGACCGGGTGATCGTCGTCGGCGGTCTCCGCTGGTTCAAGCCGTACCGCAGCACGCTCAATCGCGTGACGAACGTCCTCACCGAGGATTTCGTGAAGAAGCACCGCGTGCACCGCTACGGCATCGTCGTGAAGCTGCTCCCGACGGTCTCGGCTTACTACACAGACGCGCAGAACCTGTTCCCCGCCAACCCGGGTCGCACCGACCTCGTCATTCAGAACGACGGATTGGGTGAGCCGTTCAAGGACTCCGAGGGCAAGCTGCAGGAGTTGGGAATCAAGTTTGACTACAAGTTCTCGGAGCGGATCACCGGCTACGGCTCGGCGGCCGTCTTCAAGATGGAGCAGACCAACATCCGTACCTTCGGCACGCTGCCCTCCGGCAACCAAGGTCTGATTCAATCGGCGATGGATAGCGCGGAAGGCTGGGAGACGGATCTCGGTCTGCGCATCAAGACCGACACGGGTGCATGGGATGTCATCGTCACCTACTTCAACGGTGACTCCGCGATCGCGCTCGACAAGGGCAAGGCCTACGTCCGTCAGGCCAATGCCTTCGCGCCGTGGAAGTACAGCCTCTTCGGACGTTATGCGTGGTCGAGCGGCTCGCTGCGTGGAGTCCGGTTCGGCTTCGGTGTCGAGGACGAGGACAAGCGGCGCAATGGTGCGCACCTTGTTGACCGTCCGCTGACGGCGGACGGCTTCATCGGCTACCAGATCAACAAGCAGTGGGACGCCCAGCTGAACCTGACCAACCTGACGAACGAGACCTACATCATTCAGGTCGCGGCCACCGGGCTGGTTTCGCGCGAGGATCAATTCCGCGCCAAGTTCACGCTGACCTACAATTGGTAGGCTGGCTGACGCTCCAGGTTCGTGGCTTCGACTCCGGTGGGTGGGCCTCCCTCGTCCGCCGGAGTCGGGCCGCGATCGGTTCGAATCGGTCTTGTGCGGCGTACGCCCGGAGCGCGGAATCGGAGCCACGAAGAGCGCCGTAGCCTGCGGGCACGCCATCCCATGAGGTCCAGCGCCCTGGTTCTCGCGGTCCCCGTTCTGCGCTGTTTGGCCGTGCTCGGCTCGTTCGCACTCGCGGCGAGTGCAGGGACGGCCGCGGCC
>CAZEJZ010000012.1:0-19844 GCA_964512415.1 uncultured Opitutaceae bacterium | reverse complement strand
GGTTCGTCTCCCTTCTTGAGGGTTTCGAGTTCGGCCGCTTGGCCATCTGGAGCCTTCGCGAATGACGGCGATCACCACCCTTTTTCTCCTCCGCATGTGCCAATGGGTTCACGCCCTGCGCCGGCTGGTGATCCTTACGGTGATTGCCGCCCTCGCGTCCTCCCTCCGGGCCGCGCCGGCCAAGCGCGTGTACAACATCGAGGCGGGTGATGCGGTGCAGACCCTGCGCCAGTTCGTCGACCAGTCGGGCGAACAGGTGATCTATGTCGTGCCGAAGGTCCGCGGGGTGCGGACCAATTCCGTCCGCGGCGAGTACACCGTGCGCGAGGTCCTCCAGCGCCTGCTGGAGCGGACGGCGTTGGTCGTCGTGCAGGATGAGAGGACCGGCGCGCTGATCATCAACCGGGTCACCCCGGGTGCGCCGCGGGCGCGCAGCGAGTCCGAGCTTTCCGAGACCCCAGCTTCTTCCAGCCAAGAACCCAAAACCATGAAATCCAGAAACCCGCTCGTACTCTTCGCCGCATGGCTCGCGCTCGGCCTCCCCGAGTTGCCGGCACAGCAGGCGCCCGCCTCAACCTCCGCGAAGCAAGCTGAGGAGGAAGCGGTCAAGATGTCGGTCTACCGCGTCGTCTCCACCCAAGACCAAGGCTACGGAGCCAGGAACGCCACGCCCTTCAAGACGCGCCAGGCGATGGTGGACATCCCGCAGTCGATCACGGTGGTTACCCGCGACCTCATCGACGACATCGGTGAATTCGACCTCGGCAAGCTGCTGACCTACGTGGGTGGCGTGCCGAAGTTTGGTGGCGAGACCTTCCAGCTGCGCGGAAGCAACACCTCGCTCACGGTCCCGGTCGTGGACGGCCTCACGAGCCGCACGATCTACATGGACAACGTCTACATCGACTCCATCGAGATCATCCGCGGCCCCGCCGCGCTGCTCTATCCGAACGCGCAGCTCACGGGCGTGATCAACAAGACGACCCTGCGTCCGCAGGCTCGCGCGATGACGTCGCTCAAGACCAGCGTCACGGACTACGGCCTGCTGCGCGTGGTGGGGGACACCACCGGGCCGGTCGGCAAGGTCGGTGAAGGCCAGCTCAACTACCGACTCGTCGGAGGCGGTTCCCGCGGAGGGACCTACTTCAAGAACACGAAGGAGGACCGGACTCTCTTTCATCCTTCGGTGCAGCTGGACCTCAAGGACACCAGCGTGATGGTGGCGTACGACTATCAGAGGATCACCCGTCCCTCGAACCCCACGGGCGTGCTCCAGCCCAATGGCGTCATTTTTACGGGCGGTGGGCGTGAAAACAGCCTCTTCCTGCCCCCCGGCGCGTCCGAGACCCACACCCACGAGGGCGTGCGAGCGAACGTCGTCCATCAGTTCTCCGGCTCTTGGGAAAGCAGGCTTGGTCTGGACTGGAACAAGATGCGCCGCGTCGGAAGCGTGGTGCTGCCGACGGGTGGCGTGAATTGGGACACGCGCACGATCAGCTTCTTCAACCGTCGCAACGACCTGAATCCGGAGAATGCCTCGATCTCGCTGGACACGAATGGCCGGTATGAGATCGGCGGCATCCGGCACCAGAGCACGTTCGGTTTCACCGCGACGTCGCAGAAGGCGATCAACAAACTTTGGACAAACTTCGATTTCGGCGGCACGGGCAACCGCTTCAATGTGCGGCCCATCGACAATCCGAACGTCAATACGCTGCCCGTACTCCCCGAGGGCAAGTACGTCGCCCCGGCCAATCCCGGCAGCCGCGTGCGCAGCGAATTCACCAACTTCTACTTCCAGCAGAACGTGGAAGTCATCAAGGACCGCCTCATCCTCGTGGGTGGCTTTGCCCGGTTCAAGGATGAGACCTCGAACATCACGAACATCACGTCGACGGCCGCCACGGTGGTGAAGGTGAGTTCCAACCTGCACCGTCTGGGCTTCGTCGCTCAGTTCTTCGACAAGAAGCTGGCATTCTACGCCATGCAGGCCAACACCCAGCTGCCCCGCAGCCCGACCGCCATCCTGCAGGACGGCAGCGTGCCGCCGGCCGCGGAGGGTTCCGGCAAGGAAGCGGGCGTGAAGGTCAGCCTGCTCGATGAGCGGCTGAACGCGACGCTCTCGATCTTCGACCTCGAAACGACCGGCCTGCTGGTGTTCGGCGGCATTCTGCCGGACGGCCGCACCTACAACATCCCGGCGGGTCGCACCCGGGCCAAGGGCTTCGACGGCAACATCAGCATCGGCCTCTCCGAGGGCTTCGAACTGGTGACCAACTTCTACAACGGCACCGTCAAGGACCAGCTCGGCAACCCGCTCGACGACTCCTACGAGTCGAGCCTCGGCGTGGTCGGCAAGTACTCGTTCCGCACCGGCCCGGCCAAGGGGCTGCAACTCGGCGCGGGCGGCTACCGCATCTCGGGTCGCGTGACCAGCACGGCCTCGCTGACCTATGCCGGCAAGCCAGCGTTCATCACGAACAAGCCGGAGCCGATCATCAAGCTGTTCGCCAACTACACGCTGAACCGGAATTGGTCGTTCAAGGCGGAGCTCGACAACCTGACCGATGGGCTGTCCCCGCTCGCGATCAACTCAGCGGTGCTGGTGGAGACGAACGTCGGCCGCAGCCTCACGCTGCACGCGATCTACAAGTTCTGAGCTCCGTCGCAGATCGGACTCACGGCATCGGGCCGGCCTGCGGGCCGGCCCGATTGCATGGGGACGGACTCGACGACGCGAGAGTTACATCGTATGCGGTCATCATGGCGCGTTCAGCCGTGACCTCCGACCTCAACCGGCGGGACTTCCTTCGGCTGTCGTCCCTGGCCGCCGGAGCGGCGGTCACGCCAGCGGCGGCTGCGACCACGGCTGCGCCCGTCCCGACCGCTCCGCCGGAGGGGCCGGTGGTCTATCTCTGCCTCGGGCCGGAAGAGGCGGCGATGGTGGAGCGACTCGTCGACGTGATGTGCCCGGCTGACGCCCTCACGCCCTCCGGCACCGCGCTCGGCCTCGCCCAGTACATCGACCGCCAACTCGCCGGCGCCTTCGGTCAGGGTCAGGGCCTTTACCTGCGCGGCCCCTTCCGGGAGGGAATCCCAGAGGACGGGTATCAGCGGCCGCTGACGCCGCTGGCCTTCTTCCGCGATGGTCTCCACGGGCTCGATCGCGCGTGCCAGCGTCGTCGGGCAGGGCGATTCGCCGAGCTCGAAACGGCGGTGGCGGATACCGTCCTCACCGAGGTGGCGGCGGGCGGCTGGGATGCGGAGCACCCGGGCCTGTCGGAGTGGTTCAATGAGCTGACGTATCCCCTGTTCGTGCAGGCGTGCTTCGCGGATCCCATCTACGGGGGCAATCGGGACAAAGCGTTCTGGCGGCTGGTTGGATACCCGGGCCTCCCGGCGGTCTACAGCCGCGACATGGTAACGTATCGGGGTCGCCCCCATCCGGCGGCGAAGGATCCCAAGTCGATCGAGGATTTCAGCTGAGAGCCGCGCGCGAGATGAAGATCCTGCCCGAACACCCCTGCGTCGTCGTCGGCGGAGGCCTGGCCGGAGGGCTCGTCGCGCGACAATTGGCACGCCGGGGTCTGCCGGTCCTGGTCCTGGAGCGCGGTGGGGAACGTCATCAGGCCGGGGAGTCGCGGCTTCCCTCTCAGCGGGATGAACTGCGCTGGGCGGTGCGCGGGGGCTTGATGCAGGACGCTGCGGTGGAGACCTACACGCTGCGTCGCTCGCGCAAGGATCGATCGCATCCCCTGCGGCGCTTGCAGGTCTTCCTGCCCGGCACGGGCGTGGGAGGAGCGGCGACGCATTGGAATGGGCAGAGTTTCCGCTGGAATGATTACAATTTCGGTCTCCGCACGCGCCTCGAGCAGCGGTACGGGCGGGGGGCGATCCCGGACGACATGCCCCTGCAGGATTGGGGAGTCGGCCACGATGAGCTCGAGCCGAGCTACGACCTGTTCGAAAAGCTCTTTGGTGTAGCAGGCAAGGCGGGCAACCTGCGCGGCGTGATCCAGCCGGGGGGCAACCCCTTCGAGGCGCCGCGCCAGAATGAGTTTCCGCAGCCGCCGCTGGAGATCACCGAAGCCGGCGCGCTCTTCAAGCAGACGGCGGAGCGGGAATTCGGCTACCGGCCCTTTCCGTCGCCGGCGGCCAACTCTCCCGCGCCTTACGTCAATCCCGACGGCATGCGGCTCGGGGCCTGCCAGTACTGCGGGCACTGCGATCGCTTCGCCTGCGAGGCCAACGCCAAGGGCACGCCGGACGTCCTCCTTTACCCGTGGCTGGCTCAGCAGCGCGGGTTCGAACTGCGGACGCACTGCCACGTCCTCGGACTCGACTTCGACCGGTCGGCCGGCCGGATCCGCGGCGTGCGGTACCTCGACCTCCGGACGGGTGTCGAGGTGCTGCAGCCCTGCCAGACCGCGGTGCTCGCGGGTTTCACGCTGACGAACGCCCGGCTCCTGCTCGCCGGGGGCATCGGTCGGCCGTATGATCCGACTTCCGGCACGGGCGTGGTCGGGAAGAATTTCTGCTACCAGGCAAGCGTCGGCATCCCGCTCTTCTTCCGCGACCGCTGGCTGAACCCCTTCCTTGGCGCCGGCGCGTCCGTGACGGTGATGGACGAGTTCAACGACGACAACTTCGACCATGCCGGCCTCGGGTTCCACGGGGGCGGATTCATCGCCGCCGGGACGAGCTCGGGCCGCCCGATCATGAGCCGTCGCCTGCCTCCCGGCACCCCGCGGTGGGGAACGGCGTGGAAACAGGCCAACGCCGACTGGTACGCCCATCACATGGCGGTCGGGGTCCAGGGCAGTTGCTATCCCCACCGTGAGAACTTCCTCGATCTCGACCCGGACTATGCCGACGCGTTCGGCCAACCGCTGGTGCGGATGAACTTCGACTTCCGCGCGAACGAGCAACGGATGGCGGACTTCATGGCGGCCAAGGCCCTTCGGATCGCCCAGGCGATGGGGGCGACCGTGGTCGGAGGGGTGAGCCGTCCCGGTGCCGCGTTCGAGACGCGTTTCTACAACGGCACCCACGTCACGGGCGGCACGATCATGGGATCGGACCCGGCCACCAGCGTGGTCTCGCCGCGACTTCAGCACTGGGACGCCGAGAACCTCTTCGTCGTCGGCGCCTCCGTGTTCGCCCACAACGGCGGGCACAGCCCGACCGTGCTCGTCGGGGCGCTGGCGCTTCGCCTCGGCGATGACCTCGTCCGCTACTTCGCCCGTCCGGGCCGCCTTTCGTGAGACCTCGCTCCGTGACCCCGTCCCCGCTCGTGCTCCTGCTCGCCGCCGTGCCGCTCGCCGCCGCGACCGGAGAGCCGCTGGCGCTGGCGGCGCCGGACGGTGCGTTCGCGGCCTGCGCGGCCTGCCATGGTGCGGCGGCGGTGGCCAATCCGGGTCCGGACCTGCGCGGCGTGCTCGGGCGACCGGCGGGACGGGTCCCGGGGTACCGCTACAGCCGGGCGATGCGCACGGCGCGGATCGTCTGGGATGCGGCCACGCTCGATGCCTTCATCGCCAACCCGCAGGCGGTGGTGCCGGGCACCACGATGCCCTACGCCGGCGAGCCCGATGCGGGACGTCGCGCGGAGATCATCGCCGCGCTCTCCGCCCTGAAATGACCCCCCATGAATCGAAAGAAGTTCCTCGCCGCCCTCGGCACCAGCGCTCTTTCGGTCGGAGCCACGCGCATGGCCGCTGCTGAAAAATCCGCCGGCGGCGGCGTGCCTCCGCCCACCCGGTCCGCGACTCCGGGAAAGGCGCTCGCGCCGCTGCTGACCCTCGCCGATGTCGAGCGTCAGGCCCGCGAGGTCATGACGAGCTCCGCCCTCGCGTTCGTGTCCGGAGGTGCCGCGGACGAGATCACCCTCCGTTGGAATCAGGACAAGTACCGCGAAATCCGCCTCCAGCAGCATGTGCTGCGCGACGTCGGTGATCTGGATCCCTCGACCACGCTCTTCGGCCAGCGGCTGAATCACCCGATCATCCTCGCACCGACGGCGAACCACCGCGTGATCCACCCGGACGGGGAGCTTGCGACCGCCCGCGGTGCCAACGCGGCCGGTGCGATCATGGTCCTGAGCAGCGGCGCGAACACCGCCGTGGAGGACGTCGCCAAGGTCGTGGAGCAGCCCTTCTGGTTCCAGCTCTACGTGGCCAAGGACCGCGGCCTCGCCAAGGCCCTGATCCAGCGTGTCGAGGCCGCCGGGGCCCGCGGCCTCTGCGTCACCGTCGACAGCCCGCTCGATGGTGCTCGCGACCGGCAGGCGCGTGATCCGGTGACGCTGCCGCCCGGTGTCGGGCACCCGCACTACGTCGGGATCAAGGAACCACCGGTGGTCGTGAACCTCGACGTGGTGAAACCCCAGGTGCTGCTCTGGCGGGACATCGAGTGGATCCGTTCGCTGACGTCGATGCCCCTGATGCTGAAGGGCGTGATGAGTCCGGCCGACGCGGACACCGGCGTGAAGCTGGGGGCTGACGGCATCATCGTTTCCAATCACGGGGGGCGTTGCTTGGATACGCAGCCGGCGACCATCGAGGCGCTGCCCCGCGTGGTCGAGCGTGTCGCGGGTCGGGTGCCGGTGATCGTGGACGGAGGAATCCGCCGCGGCACTGACGTGGTCAAGGCGCTGGCGCTCGGCGCGTCAGCGGTGCAGATCGGCCGGCCCTACGTGTACGGCCTTGCGGTGGGAGGAGCCGACGGCGTCGCCCATGTGGTCAAGATCCTCCGTCAGGAATTGCTGATGGCGATGGCGCTGCTCGGCTGCCGCACGCTGAAGGACATCACCCGCGACGTGCTGTGGCCGGAAAAAGGCGGCGCCTGAGCGCCAACCCTGTTTACCTATGAAAAAAATCCGATTCGGAATCACCGGCTCCGGCTACATGGGACGCACCCACGCCGAGGCGATCAAGCAACTGCCCGACACCGCCGAGCTCGTCGCCATCTGGGGTGGAAGCCGTGCGCCCGCCCTCGCGGAGCGGTGCGGAGTCGCCTGCGAGCCCACGCTCGAGGCCCTGATGGCGCGCCCCGATATTGATGCGATCGTGGTCTCCACGCCACATTACACCCACGTGCAGGAGACGCTGCTAGCCCTCGCGCACGGCAAGCACGTGCTGATCGAGAAGCCCATGGCCACGCGGGTCGAGGACTGCGACCGGATGCTGGCGGAGGCCGCGAAGCGCGGACTGCAACTCGGCGTGGCGCACAACCTTCGCTTCCGCATCAACCTCCCGGTGGTCCGCCAGATCATCCAGTCGGGCGAGCTCGGCTCGATCCAGAGCATGCACTTCTCGATGATCCGCCAGCTGGCCAACGCCGGCAACTTTGGCGGCAACAAGCTCGGCTGGGTCAACCAGCCGGAGACGGTCGGCTTCGTGATCGACGGCCTGCCCCATGGCGTGGATGCGATGCGCTGGGCCACGGGCGCCGAGGTGGTGCGGGTCGCGGGACTCTGCCGCACCTTCACCCCGGACCGCGCGATCGAGGATTCCACGGTGGGCATCATCGAGTTTTCCAACGGTGCGATCTGTTCGACGCACACCACCATCGCCTCGCACGGGGACTACCACGGCGAGATGGCGCGGCTGAGCATCATCGGCAGCAAAGGCAGCCTCAACATGGACGGCTTCGGCGACCTGCACCGCACGGACCGGCAGTCGGGCTGGCGGCTGATCTCGACGCAGCCACCGGTCATGGCCGACGATCCGGAGTCGGCCTTCAAGATCGGGCGGATGAAGGCGTTCATCGACCAGATGCAGGCCTTCGTCGATCGCATCCACGGCCGTCCGTCCGAGGTCGCCACCGGAAACGATGGCCGGATGGGCCTCGCCACGTGTCTCGGGATGATGGAGTCCTCCCGGACCGGCCAGTTCGTGAAGATTGGCTGAGGCGCCTGATCATGGCGCGGACCAAGGTCTTCCTGCAGCGCGATGTGCCCCCCGCGCTGGTGCGGGCGGAGCTCGATGGCTTCCTCGCGGCGCATCCGGGCGCGGAGGTGAGCGCGGCCACGGATGATCCGGCGGCGACGGCGGCGGCGCTGGCCGCGGCCGACGTGCTGATCACGGATCTCCGCCTTCCGGCCGCGCGCGAGCTCTGCCCGAACGTCCGCTGGATCCAACTCGTCTCTGCGGGAGCGAACCAGGTGGCGGGCACGTGGATCGAGGAAAGCACGGTCGCAGTGACCACCTCCAGCGGCCTGCATGGCGTGCCGATCGCGCAGTTCGTCACGGGCGGGCTGCTCTCGCTCGTGCACCGGTTCCCGGCCTTCGGCGCGGCGCAGGCGCGGCGGCGGTGGCCGGAGGACCGTTGGGCGTTGCGCGCGGAAATCCTGCGCGGCGCGACCGCGGGCGTGATCGGTTACGGGAGCATCGGCCGCGAGTGTGCCCGTCAGTTGCATGCCCTCGGGCTGCGCATCCTCGCGCTGGATCCCGCAGGGCGGGAGGATCGAGGCTACACCGCGTGGCCCGGGACCGGTGATCCGGCCGGGACCCTGCCAGAGCGGTGGTTCCAGCCGGCCGCGCTCCGGGACATGCTCCCGCTTTGCGACGTCGTGGTGGTGGCGGCGCCCTACACCCGGCACACGGCGGGCATGATCGGGGCGGAGGAACTGGCCCTGCTGCGGCCTGGAGCGCGGATCATCGTCGTCTCGCGGGGCGGCATCGTGCAGGAGCCCGCGCTGGCGGCGGCGTTGCGCGACGGCCGACTGGCGGGCGCGGTCGTGGACTGCTTCGTCGAGGAGCCACCCCCGGCGGACCATCCCTTCTACGACGTACCGAATCTCATCATGACGCCGCACCTGGCGGGTGCGTATGAAGGGTTCTGGGCGGCCTTCTTCGATCTCTTCGCCGCAAACCTGCGACGATTCACCTGCGGCGAACCCCTGTTCAATCAGGCCAACAAGAGGCTCGGCTACTGATGGCAACGACTCCCACATCCTCCAGCGCGGCGCCGACTTCCTCCTTCGACGCGCTCCCGCGCGGCGCGTGGCTGGCGGTCGTGCTCCTCTGGTCCGCCGCCGCCTCGAACTACCTCACGCGGACGATGCTGACGACGATGCGCGGCTCGATCCTCGAGGAGATCCCGATGACCGACGCGCAGTTCGGTCTGCTGACCTCGGTTTTCCTCTGGACCTACGCGCTCTTCAGCCCGCTGGGCGGCTTCTTTGCCGACCGTTTCAGTCGCCGCTCCGTGGTGCTGGGCAGCATCCTCTCGTGGTCGGCGATCACGTGGGTCACGGCCTACGTCACGAGCTTCGAGCAGTTCCTCGTCCTGCGCGGGCTCCTCGGCATCAGCCAAGCTCTGTACATTCCCGCAGCCGTCGCGCTGATCGTGGACTACCACCGCGGCCCGACCCGGGCACTGGCGGCGGGAAGCCACACCACGGGACTCGTCATCGGATCGATGATCGGAGGGGTCGGCGGGTGGATCGCGGAGGAGCGAGGCTGGACGGCGGCTTACTCGTTGATCGGGGCTCCGAACCTCCTGCTCGGCCTCGCGTTGGTCTTCCTGCTGCGCGAGCCGAGCCGGGAGGATCGGGAGATTCTGCGCGAGGCCGCGCCGAAGATCCGCTTCTCCGAGGCGCTCGTGAGCCTGCTCCGCTTCGGGCCTTTCTACTTCCTCCTCGCCTTCTTCGCGCTGCAGGGCGCGGTGGGCTGGATCATCATTGGTTGGATGCCGACGCTCATGCGCGAGCAGTACGCGATGGGGCAGGGTGCCGCGGGCTTCTCGGCCCTCGGCTACCTCTACGCACTGCAGATTGTCGGCCTTCTCGGCGGCGGCTACCTGTCGGATCGCTTGAGCGTGCGCCGGCCCCGCGCCCGGGTGCTGCTTCCCACGCTCGTCTTCGTCGCGGGCGCGCCGATCTTCTTCCTCACCGGCTATTCGAGCCTCTTCGTTCTCACCGCCCTGAGCCTGATGGCGTGGGGCCTCGCGCTGGGCATGCTTGGGGCGAACTTCATGCCGATCGTGTGCGCGATCGTCGACGTGCGCTACCGGGCGACCGCGGTGGGCATCACGAATGCGTTCGCCGCCGTGTGCGGTGGCCTCGGTGTCTTTGCGGTGGGCGCGATGCGGGACGCGGCCGTCCCCGTGCGGGCCGTCATCTTCATCGCCGGCTTCGGCGCGCTGCTGTGCGGCGTCGCGCTCTGGCTGGTGGACTTCACCCAGCGTCGCCAAGCCGCCCGGAATCCTTCTTCCTCCACTCCATGAACTCCTCCCCGAAACTCACGACGTGGCAGTCTCTCACTCCGCCGCCCCTGCCGCGGGCCGGCACGCCGGTCACGGCGATCAACGGAACCCTCGTGGTCGCCGGCGGCACTTACTGGCAGGACAACGTGAAGTATTTCGCGTCGCGCGCCGATCGCTACGATCCCGCGACGGATTCGTGGTCGGCGCTGCCCTCGCTCCCGGGAGGACTCGGGGACGCGCCGGCGATCGTCTTCCACGGCCGGGTCCGCATTTTCGGCGGCGGGACGTCCGGCCCCGGCGGCACGACCACCTGGGTGTTGGATGAACGGGGCTGGAGCGAGGACGCCGCGCTGCGCCTGCCCGCGCCTCGTCGTTCCTCCGTGGCCGCGGTGATGGGTGACCGCGTGTTTCTGATTGGCGGCCTGAGCGGGAATGGCACGGAGTTCGCGACGGCCACCTCGACGGTCTGGTCCGCGGGGCGCGAGGGCGGTTGGACCGAGTGCGCGCCGATTCCCGGCCCGGCCCGTTTCAACGCGGCCGTGGGTGCGGTCGGTGGGAGGATCCTGCTCGCCGGCGGTTGCACGCCGGACGGAAGCGGCGTGCGCAACCTCGACGACGTCCTTGCCTACGATCCGGTGGCGAACCGTTGGAGTCAGCTGGGCCAGCTGCCGCTCGCCCTCCGCGGCGCGTGGGGAGTGGCCGACGGTGACCGCCTGCTTGTCCTGGGCGGCTATTCAGATCGCTTCCTCACCGGAATCTTTGCGGTGTCCGGTGCGGACGGACGGGTGGAGCTGGCGGGCGAACTGCCCGAGGGCCTGGCGGACGCTCGATTCTGCGCCGTTGGTGGCCGCATCTACGGAGTGACCGGCGAGAACGGCATCAAGAAGCGATTCCCCGGACTCATTGCCGCAGCCCTGTAGCCTTCAGGTTTTCTCGACCATGAAAATCCGCGCTGTTAAGACCTTCGTTCTGTCCCATCCGATGACCCGCGCGACGGGCCCGGCGAATCACTACTACCGCGTCCGCACGACGCTGTTGATCAAGATCGAGGCGGAGGACGGCTTCTTCGGCTGGGGCGAGACGGTGTCGTTTCCCGGCGTGCGTGAGATCATTGAGCGGCACTGCGCGCCGATCCTCATCGGTTCGGATCCTCGGGAGGCGCGGCAGATCCTGCGTCGCCTCTGGGGCCAGAACTTCGGCAACGGCATGGCGATCGGCGGCGTCTCCATCGCGCTCGATGACCTGCGCGGCAAGATCCTCGGGTTGCCGGTGGCCGAGCTCTACGGCGGCCGGATGCGGTCGCGCGTGCAGACGTACGCCTCCGCGATGAACTACATCGAGGGCGAGGATCCGGAGCTCCAGTACCCGCGTGAGGCCGAAGCGCTGGCGAAGCAGGGCTTCAAGGCCATGAAGATGCGCATCGGCGGGCAGGAGATCCCGCGGGATGCGGCGGCGGTGAAGGCGGTGCGCCGGGCGGTTGGCCCCGACATCAAGCTCATGGCGGATGGCAATGGCGTCTACACGATGGGCGCTGCCGTGAAGATGGGTCGGATCCTCGAGGAGCAGGAGTATTACTGGTACGAGGAGCCGCTGCCGCAGTGCGCCCCAGATTACTCGGGCTACGAGGAGCTGGCGCGCCAACTGGACATCCCGATCGCGGCCTGCGAGGGCCTGACGGCGCGGGGTCGCTTCCGGGAAGCGCTGCAGCGCCGGGCGATGGACATCGCGCAGCCCGACGTCGCGTTGTCCGGTGGCGTCGGTGAAGTGCTCTTCATCGCGGAGATGGCGGCGCTCTGGGGCGTGCCTTGCATGCCGCACTGTTGGGCGGGCGCGATCGTGATCGCGGCCTCCGCGCACCTCGTCTCGCTGCTGCCGGACGCGTCGTTCGGGCGCGCTGCGGAACCGCCCCTACTGGAGCTGGATTTCGTCGAGAACCCTTTCCGCGAAACGCTGCTGGAGGAGCCGCTTGAGATCAAGGACGGCTACGTCACCGTCTCCACGAAGCCCGGCCTGGGCATCACGGTGAACGAGGAGCAGGTCCGGCGTTTTCAGGTCAGTTAGACGGACCCGCGACTCGGCGTACCTTGACCGTTCGGCCGACCGTGGTGAACCGCCCTTCGTCAACGGTCCGGCGGTATTCCGCCGGATTCCGAACGTCGGTGGTCGTGTACACGACGAAGAGCTCGCCTGGAGCCACCTCACGAACCCCGGTGTAGGCGACGGTCATGCTCGAGCTGAGGCGCGTCTCGGCGGTCCACGTGACCCCGTGGTCGAGGCTGAAGGCGAGAAAGTTACCGTCATCCTGGTAGTCGATCTTGTGCCCGTAGGACATCGTGAGCGTCCCGTCGGCCATTTCCGTCACATCCGGGTCGACGCCGACGAGTTCGCGTGAGCGGCCGAAACGGCTGTAGGTCCATCTTAGGGGGTGCGCGGCCGTCCAGGTTCGGCCTTCGTCATCGGATTCCGCCTGCCAAATCGCGTGCTCCCGTCCCACCCTCATCAGGCAGATGAGGCGGCCAGCCTTGGGTCCTCGGGTGACGCGGACCAGTGCTGGCTCGCCGGCGCCCTCTTGACCAAGCGGTGAAGTTGCGATCACGGACAGCAGCTTCCAAGAGCGTCCCTCGTCGGTGGAGCGGATGAGGTATGAGCTGCTCTGGTTCATGGACGGCAGGTACTCGACCTTAGCGGTATCCCAGCGGAAACGCCCGTAGGCACAGGCGAGCAACTCGCCGGAAGGGAGTCGGAGCATGGAACGACGGATGTACAGTCGATTGACTGGTTCGCCGCGGTCGTCGATTTGGCCGGCCGTGGCGATCTCCGGCACCCGGACCTCGACGGCCTCGGCGGGTTCCAGCGAACGGAGACCGTCGCGAGAGAGCCAGCGGCGTCCTTTGAACGTCTCGCCCTCCGCATGGTAAGCGTACACATCGTAAACGTAGATCCGGCCGTCCGGCAGCTCCACGATCACGCCCTCGGTGATGGGTCCGGTACCATGTTGCGCAGACGGGAGCCAAGGCTGCCACGATTTCCGGCCGTCGAACGAACGGTTGAAGAATACGATGGGGTCCCCTTTGCCGGGGACCCAGCGCACGTGGCCCAGCACGGCGGTGGTCCCGGTGCTGGAGTGAAACAAATAGGGCCAGCCCGCTCCGGGCGCGACGGTCTGTTCCGGCCCAAGCTCGAGGACGATGCCGAATTGACCCACCCCGGTCGAGGGTGCGGCGTCCGCGGCGGGGACGAGGGCGGCGATTCCGCTGAGCACGAAGACGGGGAGACGGAGGAGGTGGCGCATGACGGGCGGGGTGGGGTGGGGCGCGGACATGAGCCGCGGAGGGGAGGGGAGCGGCGGCCCGACGCAGCGGGTCCGTCTCTTGAGACGCAGCCGACCGTGATTGGACCTAGTCGAAAACGAGAAAATCTTCCGGAGGCGCCAAGCCTCTGGACTCCCCGGGGCTTACCGCGTTACGCATGAGGACAGGTCGCGGGTCGCGGCCGAATCCCCGCATGTCGATTCCCGACAAAACTCGCTGGTTTGCGGAACACGTGCAGCCGCACGAACCGGCGTTGCGTGCCTACCTGTCGAGACGGTTTCCGGGGCTCCCGGATCACGACGATCTGGTGCAGGAAGCTTACGTGCGGATATTGCGGGTCGAGAACCCGGATCGGCTCACCCATCCCAAGGCCTTTCTCTTCACCACGGCGCGAAATGCGGCGATCGACCTGCTGCGCCGGTTGCGGACGCAGCCTCCCAACCCCGTGACTGATCCCGAGGGGCTGGTGGAACTGGCGCTGCTGGACACGCCACCGAACGTGATCGAGACACTGGAGCGTCGGCAGCGTCGCGAGGCGCTGCTCCTCGCGATGGCCCTGCTCCCCGAGCGGTGCCGCGAGGTGATGCTGCTCCGCTACCTTGACGGACTTTCCGGCAAGGAAATCGCCTCCCGGCTGGGCATCTCCCTGGGCACCGTGAAGTGCCATCTGCTGAAAGGCGTGCGCGACTGTGCGCGCTATTTCGAAGCGCATGGACTCGTGGACGCGCACCCGAGCCGAACTCTTTCCCATGACTCCCAAGATTCCATCCGAGATTCCGCCGTCTGATTCTGCGACCCTCGAAGCCACCGCGACGGCGTGGTTGGTTGAGCGCGACGACGGCTTCACTCCTCAGCGTGAGCGGGAGTTCGCACAGTGGCTGCGGGCGGACCGAAGGCATGCTGAAGCCGTGGCGCGGCTGGAGCAGACGCTTCACGTGCTGAAGGGCATGCCGGAGTTTCGGGGAGAGCTGACGACGGCCTTCCGCACCGCGGCGGCAATCGTGCCCTTCCCGCGCTTGCTCAGCCGCCCTCGGACCCTTCGTCTGAAGAGGCTCGCGTGGACTGCGGCGGTGGTGTTGGCGGTTGGCGGACTGCTGGCGTGGACGTTCCGCTCGGTTCAGCCTGAGCTGCGTTATGCGACCACGGTCGCGGGCTATCAACGTGCCCAGCTGGAGGACGGATCCACGCTTGAGCTCAATGGAGCGACGAGAGTCCGGGTTCGTTTCTCCGCGGAGGAACGCCATGTGCAGCTGGACGCGGGCGAGGCCAACTTCGTCGTGGCCAAGGACACGGCGAGGCCGTTCGTCGTCTATGCGGGCGATGTCTCCCTTCGGGCGGTCGGAACGGTGTTCAATGTCAGGCACGGGTCGAACGGTGCGGTCGAGGTGATCGTCACAGAGGGTCGGGTTCGCGTGAGCTCTCCCCATGCGGCGCTGTTTGGACACGAGGAAACGCAGCTCGTCTCCGCGGGTGAGCGGTTACACGTGCCGCTGACCGAGGGCGCCCTGACCGTCGAGCGGGTGACCTCAACCTCGCTGCGCGAGGCGCTGCAGTGGCAGTCGATCCTGGCCGAGTTCGCCGATGTCCCGCTTGGGGATGCCGTCGCCCGGTTCAATACGAGAAGCCAGGTCCAGCTGATCGTCGACGATCCTGAGTTGGCAAGCCGGCGAATCGGTGGCACCTTCGCGCTCGATCAGGCGGAGGCCTTCGTGCGCCTGCTCGAGCGGGATGGCATCGTCGTGGGAGAGCGTCGCAACGAGAACGAAATCCACCTTCGCCTTGCGCGCTAGATTCATCGACGAGCGGGGTGCCTCACTCGGTCCTCATCCGGCCGGGGGGGACGCGAGCTGCGACGACGAACGACGTAAATCTTCGCCGTGAGACTAGGTCCTTTTCTTCGCCGCTGCGTTAAAGAGATGGGGTTCCTCCTGCGCATGCTCTCGCCTCGCGTCTCCGTCCCAGTCGTCGTGATGCTCGGTTCTATTGCGTCCACGCGGCCGGTCGTTTGGGCGGCGGAAGGGGACCGGCGTGTCTTCAATCTGCCCAGCGGAGATGCGGCGATCACGCTGCGCCAGTTCGCGGCCGTGTCCGGCAAGCCGATTGTCTATCTCACCGATCGAGTCCGGGGCGCGAGAACGAACGAGGTGGCGGGTGAGTACGAACCCCGTGAGGCGCTCGACCGGATGCTGGAGGGGACGGGACTTCAAGCGCTTCACGACCCAGCGACGGGGGCCCTCGTCGTGAGCCGAAAGCGGGTCGTGGAGGACGGCCCGCGCACCGGCGAATCAGAGACGACTCTTGCTGTAGAACCCAAACCCAAATCCATGAACTCCAAGAATCCGATTGCGCTCTTCTCCGCGTGGCTGGCCCTCGCCCTGCCGCCGATGCAGGCCCAGCAGGCCTCTGGCGGCGCCTCCACCGGCGCAAAGCCACCCGAGGATGATCGCGTCCTCCTGTCTTCGTTTGAAGTCAGCTCCACCAAGGACCGCGGCTATACGTCCAACAACTCCGCCACGGGCTTCAAGACCAACGAGACGCTGCTCAAAATTCCCCAGGCGGTCACGGTCGTCACCCGCGACTTGATCGAAGACATGGGTTACGTCGACTCCTCCAACATCCTCCAGTTCGCCGGAGTCTCGAACTTCTTCGCCGGTGAGTCCTTCGCCATGCGCGGCACGCGCATCGGTTACCCGCTGTTGGACGAAATGCCCGACGGTGTCCCGTACCTCGATAACGTAAATCTCGATTCCTACACGGTGCTCCGCGGCCCGGTGTCCACCCTTTATCTGAACGCTTCGCTGGGCGGCACGGTGCTAACGACCTCGAAGCGCCCGCTGAACAAGCCGCAGTACGTCGTGACCACCCGGGTGAATCAGCACGGGACCTACCGGGCGGAAGTCGATTTGACGGGTCCGGTCGGCAAACTTGGGGACATTGCCGTCGGCTATCGCCTAGTCAGCGCTCATCAGGCGGGCGACAACTTCTTCAAGAACGTCGCTGACGACCGCACGGTGTTTCACCCCACCCTGCAGTTCGCCTACAAGAATACCGTCGTGCGGGTCGCGTTCGACTACCAGCACCTCCTCCATATCCCCAACGCCAACAACTTCATCACGCCGGCGGGCAAGCTCTACACGGGCGCCGGCCGTGATGAGGCGTACTACGTCAAGGGCACGATGGAGGACTTTCACCGCAGAGGCTACCGGTTCGTGGCCATTCAGAAGCTGAGCGAGAACTGGGACGTCAAGGTCGCGGCCACGCGTTGGTGGTTCACTCGACTCGGCAGCGTGGTGTTTCCCGCGGGAGGCGTAAACTGGCCGAACCAGACGGTCACCTTTACCGCGCGCCGCAACGACCAGAAGGCCGATTTCTCCGTCGCGCTGGTCGACGTCAACGGCAAGTACCAGATCGGCAAGATCAGCACGTCAACCGCCTTGGGCGCGAGCTACAGTGACGAAGTTGGCAAGAGCCGCTTCTGGTCTTCGGCGTCGTTCGGCAGCAAGACCGTGCCGATCGCCAATCCTCAGCTTGATCTCCTGCGTGCTCCGCTGACCAGTGAGTACGTTGCCCCGGCCAACCCGGGCTCGCAAGGTACCACCTACCGCGGACAGGGCTACGTCCAGCAAACGGTCGATATTCTGCCGGGCCGTCTCACGGCCGTCGTCGGCTTCACCCGCAGCAAGATCAAGATCAACAACATCACCAACCTCGCAACGCGCCCCCCGGCCACCGTCACGCAGGGCGATGAGATGCTCCACCGTTATGGCTTGGTGCTGAACCTGACCAAGGACATGGTCGTCTATGGCATGGAGTCGACCAACTTCTCGCCGACGAGTGCGCGCGATGTGAATCTCAACATCCTGCCGAGCATCGAAGGCAAGGGTCGTGAGGCCGGTATCAAAACCGCGTTTCTCGATGGCCGGATCTCCTCGACCCTGTCCTTCTTCAATCTCGCGCTGACCAACCAGTCGTTCTTCGCGGGCGTGCGCCCGGACGGCATCAGCTACTTCGCGCCGATTGGCTCGACTACCCAAAAGGGTTACGACTTCGATCTGGCTTTCACGCCCATGCCGGGGCTCCAGTTCGTCGCGACGTACTACAACGGCAAGGTACGCGACCAAGCTGGAAATAAGGTGGCCAACTCCTACTCGGGCGACATCAGCCTTGTCGGGCGCTACGAATTTCAAAGCGACTCGCTCAAGGGCCTGATGTTGGGAGCCGGTTTCTCGCGCATCAGCGGGCGTCTCGTTGCGATCGGCGCCTACAACACGGGCGTGACGGGCCAGTCGCCGCTCATCGAGATGGAGCCGGGCAATCTGCTCAATTTGTTCGGTACCTACCGCATCAACTCGCATTGGATTTTGCGCGGCAACCTCGACAACGTGCTCGACGAAGCGTACGCGCTCGGCGCGCAAAATGCGTATTTCGTGGACCCCAGCCCGCCGCGGACCGTGTCTCTGTCCGTGATCTATCGTTTCTAGCGTCTCGGCGCCGGTGATTCCTCGCGGCGATTCCGTGGGCCATCGCCGGCGCCTTTCCTTCCCGCTCTGCGTCAGGGGCCTTGGAGGGTGCGCTCCAGATGGAACCTATTCACGGCCTGATCGCGATGAGCCGCTCTTTTCCCGTCCACGCAAGCTCGTCGTCGGCGCCCCGCTTCTCGACGAACGCCTGCAAGCTCAACCCATGAAACCTCATCTGGCCCGATCTCTGTTGGTCTTCCCGCTGGCGCTGCTGGCGACCCTGCCTAGCCTCGCATCGCCGTCCCTTGGTTTCGAGACGCAGGCGCACGCCGTGGCGGTGAAAAACGTCACGGCCTGGCCCAACCTCACCCCGCTTTCCGACGGATCGATCGTCGCCTCCATTTTCAACCAACCGAGCCATGGCTTCTGGGAGGGAGACGTCGATTGCTGGGGAACAACCGACGCCGGCTCGGTCTGGCAGCTTCGGGGAACGCCGGCCCCCCACGAACCCACCACGAATCGAATGAACGTGGCGGCGGGCACAAGCTCGAAGGGCGATCTGATCGTGCTGGCGGCGGGTTGGTCGCACCGCCCGCCCCCGCCGCCCAAGGGTACACCTCGTCGCCACGATCCTCCGGCCACGATTCTTCCGATTTGGGTCTGCCGCTCAACGGATGGCGGTCGCACCTGGACCCGGAGCGAGGGAGTGGAGCGTCCTTCGAAAAGCAGGCTGGCCGCCCAGGGCATCACGCTCTCCGACCATCTCTTTCCCTTCGGGGACATCATCCGGATGAGTGACGGGAGGTTGGGGGTTTGTGCCTACGCTCCCAAGTCTCTCGGCGTCCCGAACGCCAATCACCAGCACGCCTCCTACTTCTTCACAAGCGCCGATGACGGCGCGACGTGGACCATCACCGGAGTGATCGGAGCGGATGATGTGAACGAGACTACCGCCCTATCGCTCGCGGATGGATCCCTTCTCGCGTGCGGCCGGACGACGCGTGGACGGCACTTGGAGCTATTTCGGTCCGCTGATCACGGAGCAACGTGGAAAGCCGAGGGTCCGGTCACCGCGTCGGGTGAACACCCCGCTGATCTCACGGCGTTGGCGGACGGGCGCATCTTGCTCACCTACGGCGATCGCAATGGAGCTCTTCCGGGGTCGAAGTGGCCCGATGGACTCCCCGGTTCGGCGACCTTTCCGCACGGGATCGAGGTGCGGGTCAGCTCCGATGCAGGTCGGACGTGGAGTCCGCCGGAGCGGATCGCGACCTTCGACGGAGACGGCGGATATCCTTCCACCGTGCAGCTGTCGGATGGCCGGTTGCTCACCGCCTACTACGCGAAGCGGACGCCGCTCCACGAGGGCTACCAGATGGCGACGGTCACGTGGAAACTTGCTCGGTCGCCGTGACCAAGCTCGTGTTCAGGATCGAGGGTGGCTTCATCCGATGGAAGCATCCCGGGCCCCGATCTTCCCGCTGAGCGGATCTTTCCGACCGTTGCTTTATCCCCTCCACTCAATCGCATGAAAATCATCCCTCGATTTGTTGCCGTCCTGCCCCCGACCCTCGCCTTTGCGCTCGGTGTGATCGCTGCTCCCGTGGCCGAGGCGGCGGAGAAGCAGCTACACAAGGTCCAGGATACCGTCCTCTATGACGGGCCGCGCTTCTACAGTGCGTTTCCCTCGGTCGTACGGCGGCCCGACGGCGAGATCCTCGTCGCCTTTCGACGCGCCCCGGATCGCAAGTCCCTCGGTGAGAAGACCAACAACCATGTCGACCCCAATAGCTACCTCGTGGCGATGCGTTCGCGCGATGGGGCCAAGACTTGGAGCCCAACTCCTGAGCTGCTGTACGCCCAT
>CAZEJZ010000011.1:0-20065 GCA_964512415.1 uncultured Opitutaceae bacterium | reverse complement strand
GACTCCGTAGTATCGGCCCGGAGCGGTGCGAGCTTAGGCCGGAGTCACGGGTCGCCTCTACCTCCCAGGGGAAAGGAGCGCTCTTGCCTCGCCGCTCCGGCCGGGTGCAGAGTGCCGTTTCCCATGAAGTCCGTTCTCTCCGCCTTCGCGGCCGTTCTCATGCTCAGTCTCTCCTCCCTGTCCGCCGCCAGCGCGGGCGCCCAGCCGACCATCCGCGTGGGCATCATCGGGCTCGACACGTCTCACGTCGTCGCCTTCACGCAGTCGCTGAACCAGGGTCCGAAGAACCCGGCCGATGCACCCAAGCTGGCCGGCGTGCGGGTGGTTGCGGCGTACCCGCAGGGTAGCCGCGACATCGCGAGCAGCACCCGCCGCGTCCCTGAGTACACGGCCAAAGTTCAGGCCATGGGGGTGGAGATCGTGGACTCCATCGACGCCCTGCTCACGCGGGTCGATGCCGTGCTGCTCGAATCCAACGATGGTCGGGTGCACCTCGAGCAGGTGCTGCCCGTCCTGCGGGCGCGCAAGCCGGTCTTCGTCGACAAGCCGCTGGCGGGCTCGTTCACCGACGTGCTGCGCATCCTTGATGCCGCCGACTCGGCCGGGGTGCCGCTTTTCTGTTCCTCCTCGCTGCGTTTTGGAGCCGAGACGCAGGCCGTCGCGCGCGGAGCGGTCGGTCGCGTCCTTCAGGCGGAGACGTTCAGCCCGATGCATCTGGAGCCCACGCATCCGGACCTGTACTGGTACGGGGTCCATGGCTGCGAGAGCCTGTTTACGGTCATGGGCATCGGTTGCCGCTCGGTCCGCCGCGTCGACGGACCCAACGGCCTCGTGGAGGTCGTCGGCGAGTGGGATGGCAACCGCACGGGCGTCTTCCGTCCGGAGAATGGCAAGGACCGCAAGGGCTACGGCGGGGTCGCGGTGGGTGAGCGGGGCGAGCGCCGCATCGGCGCATACGATGGCTATGACCCGCTGCTCGTCGCGATCGTCGAGATGTTCCGCACGGGCCGTGCGCCCGTCAGCCGCCAGGAGATGGTCGAGCTCTACGCCTTCATGGAAGGCGCCGACGAGAGCAAGCGCCGCGGGGGTGTCGCGGTGCCGCTGCACGAAATCATCGCCAAGGCGCGCGACGAGATCGCCGCCAGCGTACGCTGAGCGGGGCGGATCGGACGCCCGAACCCGCGAACGCGGCCCCAGCGGGGCCGGCTTCCCAGTCGGTCTCCCGGGGGCGATGCAACGGCCGCACCGTTCGAGGAGGGACCGGGGCGCGTGGCCTTACTCGCGGGCGAAGGAGACGTCGTCGGACCGGAGCATGAGCTTCGCGGGTAGTTCGCGCTTGTTCAGCTCGAACACGAGCACGTGATTGCCGGCCGCTAGGTTGGCGGAGAAGGAGTCGCCGGCGGCGATCGGTTGGCCATCGAGCCAGGCGCGGAGCACCGGGCCCTGCAGCCGGAATGTGGCTGGTCCGGAGCGCGGAGCGTTGAAGGCCGTGGCGACGTAGAACTCGCGCGCCCATTCCTCGGTACGGAGGATGTCGGTGAGCAGGTCACGGTCGACCGTGCCGGCGGTGAGGCTGGGCAGCGGGCGCCAGTCGCTGAGCGAGAAATCGCCGCGCACGACCGGCTCCATCCCGATGGGTTGGTTGACCGGGTTGGCCACGTAGCTGCGCCACAGACGCGCGACGCCGCCGCGGGCGGCGTCGAAGTCGCCGGGCCGGCCGAGCTGCGAGAGGAAGCGCACGAGATCGCGCAGTTCCGCGGGCGTGAGGCTGTCGACGAGCCCGGCGGGCATGAGCGACCCGAAATCCGTGCGCTTCGTCACCGCGCGGGGTGAGAGCGTGACGAGTTGGTTGTCGGCGCCGCGCAGCACGACCTCGCGATCGTTCTCGCGGACGATGACGCCGCTGTAGTCGCGGCCGTCGCTGGTGGTGAGGGCGACGGCGTGGTAACCCTCCTTCGTCTTGGCCTGCGGGTAGAGCAGGGATTCGAGCAGGTAATCGGCCGGGGCGCTGGCGCCGATGCTGGTGAGGTCGGGGCCGACGCGCCCGCCGACTCCGCCGATCGCGTGGCAGGCCATGCACGCGAGTTGGGGCTGCCGGTAGATGCGCTCGCCGCGGGCGGCGTCGCCGCGCTCCATGGATTCGGTGGCGAGAGCGATGAGCTCCGCGTTGGACAGTACCTCCGTCGTGGAGGACACTCCGGCGATCTGCATGAGGGTTTGCACGAGGGCGGGATGGCGCCCGCCCTCGCGCGCGAAGCGAAGCGCCTGCTTGGCGGTGGCGGCGTTGAGGGTCGCGCTCGTGAGCGAGGCGGCGAGTTTGTCGCTGGCTCCCGTGATGCCCAGCAGGGCGCGCCAAGCCGCTTCCACGTCCGCTGGGTCGCTCAGGCTTTGCAGCGCGCTCGCGACGTCGGGCAGCGCGCGCTCCAGATCCGTCGCGGCGAGCGCGAGGACCGCCTCACGACGCTGGCGTGGGCTGGCGGCGGACTTGACGAGTTGCGAGAGCCCGGTGATCACCGCGTCTCCCCCGATCGTCTGCAGCGCCGTCCAGCGCGCCGTGCGTTCTTCGTCGGCCGCTCCCTCCCGGGCCGCGAGGGCGAGCAGCGGGGCGACCGCGGCGGAGGTCCGCCAGACCCCCAGGACGCGGGTGGCGGCTACGCGCACGCGGACGTCGGCGCTCTGCAGCAACGCGACGATGCGCTCCTGACCCGCCGCCGGGTACACCCGCCGCTCGCGGGCGACGCTGGCGAGGGCGACGAGCCCGCGGAGCCGGACGGCATCAGCGGTGGCCGGATCAGCGACGAGGGCGAGCAGCCGTGCGGCGGCGTCCGCATCGCCGACGCTGCCGATCAATTCGATCCACGGCCCCGAACCGTCGGCCGGCAGACCGCGGGCGCGGAGAACATCCGTGAGTGCGGGTGCGGCCAGGGACGGTTCGATGGCGCCGAGCCCGAAGGTGAGCTGAGCGTCCCGACCCTCCGGCGACCACGTGCCGGAGCGCAGTGCGGAGAGCCACGGTTCCGCCAGTTCGTTGACGGTCAGCCAGAGCGCGTAATCGAGGAACCGGTCCACCGGTCGGGCGAGCACCCCGAGGGCGAGCGCCGCGCCGTCTGCGGAGCCGGTGCGGCCGAGGGCGCGCACCGCTTCGACGCGGACGCGCGGGTGCGGGTCGGCGACCAGCGTGGCCAGCTCGGCGAGCGGGCGGGTGTCGGGCCGAGCGCGCACGGCGGCGGCGCGGATTTCCGGTGAGGCGGAACGCAGCAGGCGCTCCAGCAGCGAATCGAGCGGCAGGTTGAACGCCTGCGACAACCACAGAACTTGGAGCGCGGAGGCATCGTCGGGATGGCGTTGCAGCCACGCTTGCAGTTCCGGGGCGACGGCGGCAGCGCCGCGCTCAACGAGGACGCGGCGGGCGGAGTGTTGGGTGTAGCTCGCGTTCGAGTTCAGGCGATCGAGCAGGTCCTGGGTGGCTAGCGACGGCAGGTTCTCGCGCGGTAGCGCGGTGCGGCCCTTCGGCGCGATGCGCCAGATGCGCCCGTGCTCCTTGTCACGCCGGGGATCGCGGAAATCGACCTCCCCGTGCTGGATGATCGGATTGCTCCAGTCCGCGACGTAGAGCGCGCCATCGGGTCCCATCGCGACATCGATCGGACGGAACGAAGAATCCACGCTGCGCAGGATGTCCGGCAGCTCCCGCGTCACGTAGCCCGCGCCCTGGTCCTCGATGGCGAAGCGGACCACCCGATGCGCCCGGAAGTCGCCGGTGATGACGTTGCCCTGCCAGTCGGCCGGGAAGAGCGGGCTGTGGACGAATTCGATGCCGGCGAACTTCGGGTACTGGCCTGGGCTGACGCTGCCGAGCAGGCGTCGGGACGGGACGGCCGCAAGGTAGGATGCTCCCGGGATGCCCCAGTGGATGCCATCGTTGCCGGCACCGTCGGTCATGAACGACTGGCCGAAGGCATCGAACTGATGCCCCCACGCGTTCACCCAGCCGCGGTAGACGACCTCCATCCGCAGATCGCGCGGATCGAGGCGGAAGACGCCGCCGCCGCGATGGCGCAGGACCCCGTGTGGCGTTTCCACATGAGAGCGGGTATAGATCGACTGGTTGAGGTACAGCCGTCCGTCCGGACCCCACCGGGGCGTGTGCAGGTTGTGGTGCGTATCCTCGGTGCCGAAGCTGCTGAGCACGATCCGCCGCGAATCCGCACGGCCGTCACCGTCGGTGTCGCGGAAGTGGAGCAATTCCGTACTCTGCGCGACGTAGCACCCGTCGTCGCCGGGAATCACGCCCGTCGGGATGAGCAGACCGTCAGCGAACACGGTGGCCCGATCGGCGCGGCCGCCGCCCGTGCGGTCCTCAAGGACGATGATTCGATCGGTCAGCGCCTGGCCCGGCTCGATCTGCGGGTACATCCCGGAGGACGCGACCCAGAGCCGCCCCTGCGGGTCGAAGTTCATCTGGATCGGCTTCTCGAGCAGCGGATTCTCGGCCCAGAGCGTGACCTCCAGGCCCTCGGCGACCTCGAACTTCGGGGCGGGCTGAGGCGTGGAACGGGCGGTCAGATTGCCGACGCGGCGCGGGGTGGCTGGCGCGGCTTCCCGGGGGAAGGTGCGCAGCTGCGCGATGCGTGCCTCCTCGGCGGCGATGAGGGGATCGAACTGGGTGATCTCAACGGCGTTCTGGCCCTGCTCCTTCCGTCGGAAGCCGAAGATGTAGGCCATGTTCGCCGGCCGCGAGCGGTGGAAGAACCACTCGTTCTTGCGCAGGATGGCTTGGCGGAGCGCGTCGATCCGCTCGGTGGATTGGCTCCGCCACGCTCCGGCGGAACCGAAGGTGAAGTCCTCGATCCGCTCGGCGAGCCGGCGGTAGCCGGCCTCGCTCAGGTGGATGCCGTTCTCCGTCAGCGCCGTCGCGCCGGTTCCGGCGAGCAGCGTGTGCAGGGGCAGGACGGGGAGGTTGCGTTCGCCGGCCAGGGTGACGATCGCCGCCGTGTAGCGGTCGAGGTTCTGCTGGTGCGGCGCGGGATCAGGCCACGGCGCGCCGAGGCGTTCATGGGGGATCGGGGTGAGGAGAACGACGCGGGCTTGGGGGAACTCGGCGGCGAGCGTATCGAGGAGGCGGCGGTATTCGGACAGAAAGCGCGGCAGCCCGTCCGGACCGTCGAATGAATTGGCCATGCCGTAGCCGACGAGCACGACGGACGGTGCGGCGTCGCGCAATTGGCCCCGGAGGAGATCCCAGCCTTCGTCCGGCCCCTCGCGTCCGGCTTGGCGCAGGCTCAGGCCGGTGCGCGAGGCGCCGGCGGGGGTGTCGGCGCTCCAGCCAAGATTGCGGAAGCGGACATCGGCCGCCGGGAAGCGGCTGGTCAGCATCAGCTCGACCCAGCCTGAAAACTGCTCGCGCTCGATGAGCGTATCCCCGAGCAGCACGACCCGGTCGCCGGAGCGCAGCGTGAGCGCGTCGGAGGCCCGCGGGGCCGATCGTGCGGTGGGGAGCGCCAGCAGGGCGACGATGATGGCGAGGACGGGGCGCAGCAGGGGGGCTCGTAGAGGCATGAGGACGGGCGGGGGCGGACAGACTGGGGTATCCGTAGGCCCGACCGCAAACCGTCAGATGAGTGAGGCGGAAAAAAACTGCCCGTTGGAACGCCCGGCGAAACGATCCCTCGGCGGTGTGTCACGGTGCCCCGTGACGGAAGGCGTGACTCAACGGATGCGCACTTCCTTCCCCGTCTTGGAGGAGAGGTAGATGGCATCGAGGATCTTCTGCACGGCGAGCGACTCGGCCGGTTTGACGAACGGCTCGGCCTTGCCGAGCAGCGCGTCGATGAAGTGCACCATGCGGTTCGGGTTCACGAGCGGCGGCAGGTGGCTGACCAGTTCGTCGGCGTAGCCATGCTCGGTCTGGCGGAAAAGCCGCAGCGGCGGGAAGATGAGCCCCGCCTCGGTGCCGAAGAGCTGGGTGCCGTTGTAGTCCGCCTCCGGCTGGTGGGCGGCCCAGGAGGCCTCGAGCAGGACGGTGCGGCCGCTCTTCAGCTTGATCAATGCGATGGAGAGATCATCGACATCGAACGGCTTGCGCGGATCGATCTCGCCGCGGCCCCACGACCCATCGCCGAGTCCGCGCGGGCCGAACTGGGCATAGGTTTTGCCGCTGACGGCGGCGGCGTCGAACTCGCCCATCTGGTAGTGACAGCGATCGAGGACGTGGACGCCGATGTCGTAGGTGACGCCTCCGCCGGCGAACTTCCGCTGCGTGAACCACGAGCCGATGCGCGGAATCCCGCTGCGTCGCGTCCAGGCCGTCTTGGCGTGGTAGACATCGCCGAGCACGCCCTGGGCGATGAGCTGCTTGGCGGTCTGCGTCTCCGCGATGAAGCGGCCGTTCTGGCCGACCATGAAGAGCAGGCCCTGCTTGCGCGCCTCGTTCACGACCTTGGCGGCATCGGCGGCATTCGTCGCGATGGGCTTGTCGAGCATCACGTGCTTTCCTGCTTTGAGGGCCGCGAGCGCGACCGGGGCGTGCAGGTAGTTTGGCAGGGCGATCGAGACCACGTCGATGTCGGGCCGCTTCAGCAACTCGCGGTAATCCGCGACCAGTGTCGGCACGCCGAATTTCTCCGCGGCCTCCTCGCCGCGCTCGGCGTTGACCTCCGCGATGGCGACCACGCGGGCGGACGGGTGCTGCTGGAACGACTGGATGTGGTCCGCGCCGATGCCACCGGCACCGATCACGGCGATGTTGAAGAGGTCCTTGGGCATGGCGTGGGGGCGGGTGGGTGTGACGTCGGTGCGGAGCGGGCGGCGCTCGACTCGGGGAGAGCTCGCCGGTGGTCAGAGAGGGTGGATCGGGAAGGTGCGTGAGAGGGTGGTGGCGGCGCGCTTCAGGCGCGGCCCCAGGCGCGGAGCTGTTCGAGAGACATTCGGACGGATTCGAGGGGGGCGTGGTGGTACTTTTCCACCTCGACGACATACCACTCGACCGAGCCGATCGCCTCCGCGGCGCCGAAGACGGCGGCGAAATCCACCGGTCCCCCGCCCAACTCGGCCTCGTCCTTGAGATGGAGCAGCTCGATCCGCCGCCCCTGCTCGCGGATGAAGGCGGCGGGATCCTTGCCGCCGACGTGGATCCAGTAGACATCGGCCTCGCAGCCCACGTTGCGCGGTTCAGCGGCATCCAGCAGCCAGTCGAAACCGCGGCGTCCATCGACCGTCGCGAGCTCGAAATTGTGGTTGTGGTAGCTGAACCGCAGACCGTGGGCGCGGAGCCGGGCGCCGATCGCGTTGAGTTCTTCGCCGATGGCCGCGCAGGCGGCGCCGGAGCGGAACAGCTCGCGCGGATAGTACGGGCAAATCACGTGCCGCGTCCCGAAGAGCAGTGCCTCGCAGGCGACGCGGCTGAGATCGGCGCGCAGCGCGGCGATCCCGACATGCATGCCGGACACCCGCAGCCCGGCGGCCTTGACCGCCGCCGCGGCCGCGGCGGCGTCGAGGTTGCCGTAGCCCGCCAGTTCGACGCCGTCGTAGCCCATCCGGGCGACTTGGGCGACGGTGCCGGCGAAGTCGGCGGCGGTCGCGTCGCGCACCGACCAGAGTTGCAGGGAAACGGGGATGCGGGCCATGGCGAAAGGTGGCGGGCGGGGAGGCGGGGGTTCGGAAGAGCGTTGGTCCGGAGCTGCGGCCTGTCAACCGCCCCCGGCTGCGGGCGGCGGAGCGGCGGAGGACTGGGCCTCGCCCCGCTTGAAGTGTAAGCGACAGACGGATACGTAGCGCTCGTTGCCCCCGATCTCCACCTGGGCACCCTCGCGCAGCACCCGGCCGGACGGGTCGGTGCGCAGCACCATCGTCGCCTTCCGCCCGCAGTGGCAAATCGTCTTGATCTCGTTCAGGTCGTCGGCCCAGGCGAGCAGGGCGGCGCTACCCTCAAAGAGCTGCCCCTGAAAGTCGGTGCGCAGACCGTAGCACAGCACCGGGATGTCGAGCAGGTCGGCGACATCGGTGAGTTGCTGCACCTGGGCGCGGGTGAGGAATTGGGCCTCGTCGACGAGGACGCAGGCGACCGGCTGGCGGGCGCACTCGGCGCGGACGAGGGCCGAGAGGTCGTCGCCGGCGCTGAACGGGACGGCATCGGCGCTGAGTCCGATGCGAGAGGCGATCCGCCCGGGCCCGCCGCGGGTGTCGAGCGCGGGCGTGAACAACAGCGTGTGCATCCCGCGCTCACGGTAGTTGTAGCTCGACTGGAGCAGGACCGTCGATTTGCCCGCGTTCATCGCGGAGTAGTAGAAGTAGGTCTTGGCCATGCCGGGCGGGGAGGCGGGGGTGGTTGCAGGGTATTGGGGCAAACCGCGGGGTGGAGCAAGGGCGCGTGTGTTCGCCCTGCGCCGCACCCCTCCCCGCAGAAATCCCTCGCCCCACCGGGCGCGCTGCGGTTGGCTGAGGGGTCCATGTCGCTCTTCAGCCTGCTTGACGTCTCCCTCAGCTTCGGTGGCCCGTACATCGTGGAAAAGGCCAACTTCCAGGTCGATCCCGGGGAGCGCGTCTGCCTGCTCGGGCGCAACGGCGCGGGCAAGTCGACCCTGATGAAGATCATCGCCGGCGAGACCAAGCCCGACTCCGGCCAGGTCTTCCGCCAGCCCGGGGCGGTGTTTTGCCGCCTCACCCAAGAGATCCCGGCGGATGCGGGCGGCGTCGTCCGCGACCTCATCGCGGGCGGGCTGCGTCCGCAGGGCGAGCACGAGGAGGAATGGGAGCGGGACGTGCGGGTGGATTCGTTGATCGAGCGCCTGCAGTTGCCGGGCGAAGCCGACTTCGCGCAGCTCTCGGGAGGGCTCAAGCGTCGCGCCCTCCTCGCGCGGGCGCTGGCCGGTCAGCCGGACCTGCTGCTCCTCGATGAGCCGACGAACCACCTCGACATTGAATCGATCCTCTGGCTCGAGGAATTCCTCCTCGCGGAACGACTGACGCTGTTCTTCGTCACCCACGACCGCGCCTTCCTCCGGCGTCTGGCGACGCGGATTGTCGACCTCGACCGCGGGCGCTTGGCGAGTTGGGCGTGCGACTACGACACCTACCTCGTGCGCAAGCAGGAGGTGCTGGAGGCGGAGGAGCGGCAGCAGGCGCTCTTCGACAAGAAGCTCGCGCAGGAGGAGGTGTGGATTCGGCGCGGCGTGAAGGCGCAGCGCTCGCGCGCGCAGGGGCGCATCCACGCCCTCATGCAGATGCGCGCGGAACGCGCGGCGCGGCGGGACCGCGTCGGGCAGGCCACGCTCCGTCTGGCCGAGGCGGAGAGGTCGGGCGTGAAGGTGGTTGAAGCGGAGAACGTCAGCTTCGCCTACCCCGATGGCCGCGTGCTGGTGAAGGAGTTTTCGACGCTGATCACTCGCGGCGACAAGATCGGACTGATCGGGCCGAATGGCTCCGGGAAGACCACCCTCGTGCGGTTGCTCCTCGGGGAGCTCGCGCCCAGCTCCGGCACCCTCAAGCACGGCACCAACTTGGAGGTCGTGTACTTCGACCAGTTCCGCGGGCAGATCGACGACAACAAGACGGTGGCCGACAACATCGCGGGCGGGGCCACGACCGTGACGGTGGACGGCCGGTCGCGCCACGTGATCAGCTACCTCCAGGACTTCCTGTTCTCACCGGACCGGGCGCGGACGCCGGCGCGGGTGCTCTCGGGCGGGGAGCGCAACCGCCTCCTCCTCGCGCGGCTCTTCACCAAGCCGGCGAACGTGCTCGTGATGGACGAGCCGACCAACGACCTCGACGCCGAGACACTCGACCTGCTCGAGGATCTCCTCGTCGAGTACAAGGGCACGCTGATCGTGGTCAGCCACGACCGCGACTTCCTCGACAACGTCGTGACCAGCTCGCTGGTGTTCGAAGGCGACGGACGCATCGAAGAGTACGTCGGCGGCTACTCGGATTGGATCCGGGAACGGGAGAAGGCGGCGGTCCGGGCGGCGGCGGTGACGGCGGCGCAGACGCAGGCGGCGGCGGCCGCGATCGCGTCGGCGGACCAGGAGGCACCGGAGCGCCCGCGAGCCCAGCGGGGGCGGCGGCTCAATGCGCGCGAGCAGAAGGAGCTGGTTGGGTTGCCGGCGCGGATCGAAGCGATCGAGGCGGAGCAGCAGGCTCTGGCCGCGCAGCTGGCGGATCCGCGCTTCTACCAGCGGGAGACGCCGCCGGTGGTGGCGGCGGCGAAGGCCCGGGTGATCGAACTTGACGGAGAGCACGCGGCGGCCTTCGCCCGCTGGGAGGAGTTGGAGGCGATGCGTTTGGCCGGAGAATAGCGGTGACCGACGGAGGAAGCGCCTGCCTCTCGGTCGTGCCGGAACAGCGTTGCGAACCGGACGCCGGCGCCTGAGGATGGTTGAGGTGTCGTTCGCATCGCCGCGCGGCTGGCGCGAGCGACGCGATGCCGGTGCCCCTTTCCCTCCCCGACCATGAAAGCCCTTCTCCTCACGGCGCCCTCGACGCTGAGCTTTACGGACGTTCCCGAGCCCGAGATTGCGGCCGGCGACGTGCTGGTGCGGGTGCGCGCGTGCGGCATCTGCGGCAGCGACATCCACGGCTGGGATGGCTCGAGCGGGCGGCGCACGCCGCCGCTGATCATGGGCCATGAAGCGTCGGGAGAGATCGCGCGGGTGGGGCCCGGCGTGACGCGGTGGCGGGCCGGGGATCGCGTGACCTTCGACTCGACGATTTACTGCGGCGAGTGCGCGTATTGCCGCTCGGCCCAGCCCAACCTCTGCGAGCACCGCCGCGTGGTCGGCGTGGCGCCGACAGAGTACCGGCAGCACGGCGCGTTCGCGGAGTACGTCGCGCTGCCGGAGCGGATTCTCTGTGCGTTGCCGGATGGCCTGAGTTACGAGCGCGCGGCGATGATTGAACCGGTATCGATCGCGGTGCATGCGGTGCGCCGGGCGTTGCCCGACGCGGGTGAACCGGGGGTGCGGACCTCGGCGCTGGGCGGGCCGGCGAGCGCGGTGGTGGTGGGCAGCGGGATGATCGGCATGCTCGTCATCCAGGCGCTGCGCTGGGCGGGCGTGGAACGCATCATTGCAGTGGACTTGGAGGACGCGCGTCTTGCGGTGGCGAAGGAGTTGGGAGCGACGGACGTGGTGAATTCCGGCCGTCAGGACGCGGTGGCGGCGGTGGCGGCGCTGACCCACGGGCGCGGCGCCGACTATGCCTTCGAGGTGGTCGGGATCTCGCCCACCCTGCAACTCGCGCTGGGTGCGCTGCGACGCGGCGGCACGGCGGTGCTGGTCGGCAACCTCGCCCCGAAGACGGATTTTCCCCTCCAGGCGGTGGTGACGCGCGAGCTGACTCTCATCGGCACCTGCGGATCCGCCGGTGAATATCCCCTCTGCCTCGACCTGATGAACCGCGGTGTGGTGCGCGTGGAGCCGATGATGACGGCGGTGGCGCCGCTCGCGGAAGGGGCGACATGGTTTTCGCGCCTCAGCGCCAAGGACGGAGGGCGCTACCTGAAGGTCATCCTGACCCCCTGACGGCCCGGTCCGAGGCCTCAGTTGGAGACGGGGGCGGGCGCGATCCGTGGTGGGTCGCTCGCGCCCGGCCAAGGGACGACGGCGTCGGTTGCGCTCTCCGTCTCCAAGCGGGCACTGAAGGACCAGTCGGTGGCGGCTTCAGGAAACTTCAGGAGCAGTTCGTTCCAGCCGGCCTCAAGCGGCAGTTCGATCACGGCTGCGGGCTCCGCTGTTGGGGCCCGGTGTTCGTGGAGCAGGCGGCGATTGAGGAACAGTCGCAGCGAACCGGGGCTGTCGACGACGAGTCGGACGGTCCGTGGCTCCGCTGCGCGGAGCCACGTGCGCGCATACGCGACCCCGAAGAGGGTTCGGTCTCCCCCGCGCAGACGGGCCGGCCGGCGGGGATCGGAACCGACGGCGAGGGGCGGTCCGCCGCGCGTTTCCGCGTCCGACCCGGGGAGCAGCGGATCAAGCGTCGGACTCTCGGGCGGAAACGGGGTCGCGAGGAGTTGGTCCGCGGGTATCCCCGGCGCGGCGAATCGCAGCACGCGCCACGCGGTCAGATACCCGGCCCGTTCCCGGACCTGCTCGAGCGCGGCGGCGAGCGCCCTCAGGTCCTCGGGATCCTCGGCGGCGGCCAGCGCGCGGCGAAGCGCCGCGGTGGCCGCGGTCGGATCGGGAATCCTCGGCGCCAGGCTTGCGACTGCGCTCAGGACCGCCGGGCGCACGTCGTCGTCCGTGACCCACTCCAAGGCGAGACGCACGGCGGGGGCGGGTGGGAGGGTGTTCAGGCCTTCCAGCACGGCGCGACGGTGGCCGGGCGACAGGGCGGCGTCCGCCAGGGCTCTCAGCGCGGCGACTCGTTCCGGGGGGCGCGGCGCGTCCGGTGAGCGGATCAGGCGGATGACCGTGCGCGCGGCCGCCTCCCGTCCGCGATCGCTGGGGTCGGTGCAGGCGAGGGCGAGCGCGTCGTCCAGCAGGCGGGCATCCATCGTTCGGAAGAGCGCCTCGCGGGCGGCGGAACGAACCTCGGGATCGGGGTCGCCCAGTCCGATGCGCACCGCGTCGCGGACCACGGCATGGGAGGTCCCGGCGACCCGCGGCAGCAGCGCGATCCTGACGGAGGGAGCGCCCGAACGCAGGGCGTTGGCGAGCGCCTCCGGGAAGTCCGGTTGACGACCATCGAGGTGGCGGGCCAGCGCGAAGCCGATCACTTGGGCGACTTCGTCGGCGCGTCCGCTGCGCCCGGCCCGCTGGACGATCGCGATGAGGGAGGCCAAGTCGTCCGGACCCGCGAGTGCGGCGAGGGCGCGCAGGGCGGCGTTGCGCAGCGGTGGTGACTCGGTCTCGGCGAAGGGAAGGAGGGTGGAAAAGGCGCCGGCATCGCCTCGGTCCGCGAGCGCCCGCAGGGCCTCGATCTGCCGCGCGGCGGAGCCGTGGCCGAGGGCAAGCACGAGGGCTGCAGTCGCACCTTCGCCGCCGATGCGGGTCAGCGCGGCGCGCGCCAGCGATCGCGATTCCCCGGCGGCGGCGGCCACGTCAAGCAGGTCGGGGATGGCGGACGCGTCCCCGAGGGCTGCCAGCGCGCGCAGGGCGACCCCCCGCAGGGCGGGCGACTCGGCGGCGACGAGAGCGCGGACGTCGCCGAGCGCGGGCCCGTCGGCCCGCTGCAGCCAGACCTCGAGGAGCAAAGCCTGCTCCTCTGGAGCGAGCTTCGCGAGCGTGGCGCGGGCCGCGTCGCTGAAGCCGGCGGTGGGAAGTTCGGGCGTCACACCCAACGCCACCTGCCGGGCGAGCCCATCCGGACCGAGGAGGACCTCGCTCCACCGGCTCAGCCGAGGGGCGGGGTCGGCGAGGAGCTGGAGGCGGAGGGCGGCGGCGCGCGTGCCGGTCGGCAGCGGAAGGGCGAGGAGGCGGGCCGCCAGACGAGCGGCGGTGGAGCCGTCCCCGGCCGCGAGGGCGCGGTCGGCCTCGCGAGCCAAGGCCGCGGCGGCGCGGGCCTGAAGCGTGGCCGAAGTGAGGTGACGTTCCAGCGCGGTGCGGGCCGGCTCCCCGCCGATCTCGCCCAAGGCGTCGATCGCGGCGAGGGCCACCGGTTCGCTCGCGGGGGCGGTGGCGAGTTGGCTCAGCAGGGCGACGGCTGCGGAGTCGCGGCGGGCGGCGAGACTCTGGATGAGACCGATGGGATCCGGGCTTGAGCCCGCCGCGAGCGCCTCCCGAAGTGCGCGCCCGGCAGCCGGCGCTGGGATCGCCGTGAGGGCGTTGCGGGCGGCATGCGCGAGCGCGGGATCGGCGAGGAGACGGGCGAGGGCTGGCACGGCGCGTTCCGTTCCGTGCGCTTGCAGCTCGACGCAGGCGCGCAGTTGCTCCGGTCCCGGAACGCCCGCGGCGAGAGCGTCGATCCATCGATCCTCCGTCGAGCCGCGGAGGCCCCCGGACATCGGCAGCGCCACGGCAAGGATTGCCAGGATCAAGGTCCGCCGGGTGGCCACGAACCGCGCCGGCGCGGGATGACTCGGTCGCTTCAGAGGTGCCATGGGGAACGTTTCACGATGTCCCGGAGCTGATTCGCTTCGCGGTCTCCGGGGAACTCCTCGGCCTTTGGGTCCCAGCGGACGCGCCGCCCGAGGCGCTTGGCGATGCCGCCGAGCAGGAGGGCGCTGGCGGAACGGTGGGAGATGTCGGCGTCGCAGATCGGCCGGGCACGGGAGCGGACGCAGGCGAGGAAGTTGTCGGCGTGCCCGGCGTTGCGGGGCAGGGCGGGCTCGGAGGGTCGCAGCGGCTCCCGCACGAGACTGCCGGGGGACGAGACCAGGCTGTTGCGGTCGACGGCGATGCGTCCCTCCGTCCCGACGAAACACGCGCCCCCCTCGACGCCCACGGGTTCGTCGGGATGGGGGCGGCCGTGGACGGTGACGCCGTTCGCGTAGCGCAGACCGGAGCGCAGGTCCGCCACGAACGCCTCCACCGGCCCGGTGGCGTCCGCGGCGAGCGCCCATTGGATGATGTCGGTGTGGTGCTGCCCCCAGTTCAGCTCGCCGACGTCGAAGCGGTGGGCTCCGGCGTTTCCGTCATAGGGGATCCACGGAGCGGGCCCGAGGTAGAGGTCCCAATCCAGGTCGTCTGGCAGCGGCAGCGCGGGACGGTCCGGGGAGATCAGGGGCCACGCGATCGTCCCGCCGTCGCGGTGGCAGAACACCTCGCGGAGCTGGCCGATGCGGCCGGCGCGCACGAACTCGCAGGCCATGCGAAAACGGCTGCTGTACTCGCTGCGCTGCTGCGTGCCCGCTTGGTAGACTCGACCGGTCCGCCGGACCGCGTCCGCGACCGCGCGGCTCTCGCGCAGGGTCACAGCCGTGGGTTTCTCGCAGTAGACGTCCTTGCCCGCTTCGACGGCGAGGACGGACATGGTGGCGTGCCAGTGGGCGGGAGTGGCGATGAGGACGGCGTCGATGTCGCGGCGGGCGAGGACCTCGCGGAAGTCGAGGACGGCTTCACAGGCGTGGTAACCCTGTCCAGCGCGCGATGTATAGTGAGCGTTGACCCGGTCGCGGGCGCTCTCCCGGCGGCCCCGGCGAACATCGCAGACGGCCAGGACCTGGACGTCGGTACGGCCCGTGAAGCCCCCGGCGATGTAGGTCCAGGCGCCCCCCAGCAGATGGCCGGTCCCTTGGCCGCCGACCCCGAGGAATCCCATGGTGATCCGGTTGCTCGGGGCGGTCGCGCCGCCCCGTCCGAGTGCCGACGCGGGGACGCGGTTGGGAAAGGCGAGTGCGGCTCCGGCGAGCGAAGCCTGCCGGAGAAATCCACGGCGCGTGGGCGCGGATGCCGTCCGGCGCGGGAGGGTGGAGCGGTGGGGAGGAGGCGGCATGCTTCAGGAGGCTAACGGCGAGCGAAGGAAAGCCGGGAGGAGACGCGCGGGCACCTCGCCCGGAAAACGAGAATAGCGGGCGCACGAAGCGTCCGGAAGGGCAGAACGCGTCCGGCGGGTGCTCATTTGCGCACTCTGGACAAACCGGAGTTGCCACCGGATGTGCTCCGGCTTTCACGGAGGTTCGCTTCCCTCAGAAGCTGAGATGCCGATGACGACATCAAACAATCCAAGCTGGCTCAGCATCGGGTGAGCCGCAGGACCTTCGCTGAAGGACCTCCAAACCTGATCCCCTTTCTGACCGAAGGCGCCCTTGTCGCGACGTGATGTGCGAACGAATCCCGGACGCAGGCGAACGATCAGCGGAAAGTCACCGCTTGTACGATCGTCGCGCTTGCGTCGCGGTGAGCGGGTGGAAATGTGATTGAGGGCACGGCGACTCGGCAGACGAAACCATGGAACTCACCCTCCCTTTGGCCGGGATCTCGTTGAAGGCGGAGTGGCTGGCGGTTTGCCGTCATTCCTCGCGGCGCATGCGCCAAACGGTCGCCCGACGCGTGGCTCTCGCCGCCCTCGGCGTGGGATGCCTGCCTGCGGCGTCCGCCGCCGCACCGGCGGACATCGCCTTCTTCGAGCAAAAGGTCCGGCCGGTGCTCGTCGAACACTGCTACGAGTGCCACAGCGCCGAGGCCAAGAAGCTCAAGAGCAACCTCTACCTCGATTCGAAGGCCGGCTGGGAGAAGGGCGGCGACGGCGGCGAGCCGGTCGTCCTCCCGGGCGATCCGGACGGGAGTCTTCTCATCCGTACCATCCGGCATCTGGAGCCAGACATGGAGATGCCGCCGAAGAAGCCGAAGCTGCCGGATGCGGTGATCGCCGATCTGGTGACCTGGGTGAGGATGGGGGCGCCCGATCCGCGCGATGGCGCGAAGGTGGCGGCCAACCGCGCCGACAAGACCTGGTGGTCGCTCCAGCCCAACCGGACGGATCCGGCGGCTGCGGGCGCGATCGACGACTACGTTCTGGCCAAGCTCAAGGAACAGCAGCTCGGTTTCAATCCGCCGGCGGATTCGCGCACGCTGATCCGGCGCATGACGTATGACCTGCACGGCCTGCCGCCCACGGCGGAGGAGGTGGCGGCGTTCGCGAAGGACCGCGCGACGAACCCGCGCGCGGTGGAGGACCTGGTGGATCGCCTGCTCGCCTCGCCGCGCTACGGCGAGCAATGGGGGCGGCATTGGCTCGACGTCATCCGCTTCGGCGAGTCGAACGGCTTCGAGCGGAACTTCATCATCGACGACTTGTATCCTTTCCGTGACTACGTCATCCGCAGCCTCAATGACGACAAACCGTTCGACCAGTTCATCGTCGAGCACCTCGCGGGCGACGTGATCGGCCGGGACCAGCCCGAGGTTGAGGTCGGCAGCGCCTTTCTCGTCGCCGGTCCCTACGACGACGTCGGCAACCAGGATCCCGTCGCGCAGAAGAACATCCGGGCGGCGACGATCGACGACATGATCACCGCGACCGGCGGCGCCTTCCTCGGGCTCACGCTCAGCTGCGCGCGCTGCCACGACCACAAGTTCGATCCCATCCCGGCGGAGGACTACTACCGCGTGCGCGCCGCGTTCGAAGGGGTGACCCACGGACGCCGCGTCGTGGCGACCGCTGAGCAGCGGAAAGCCCATGCGGAGGCGATGGAGCCGCTCACCGCGGCGCTGGCGGCCCTGAACGCCGAGAAGGCGGCGCTCGACCAGCAACTGGATGCCCGGGCCAAGGCCGAGTTCGCGCGGATGACGTTTCCGCGGCCCCCGATCGATCGCTACGGCACGGACGAGAGCTTTGCCCCCACCGAGGCGAAGATGCTGCGCTTCGTCATCCGCAGCTTCGCCTTGGAACCGGCGTCGAAAACCAGCCCCCGGGCGCAGGGCGGACGGCTCACCGAGTTTCAGGTGTGGAACGAGGCTGGGGAGAACGTCGCGCTCGCCGCGCGCGGCACGAAGGCCGCCGGCGAGAAGTCGTCCAAGGCGGAGGACTTTCCCGAGGCTTACGGCCCCCAGTACTGCATCGACGGCCGGCTCGGCGAGGCGTGGTTCATCGGCAATCCTCCCGTGCTGACGCTCACGTTCGCCAAGCCGGAGAAGATCGAGCGCATCACCTTCATCAATTCGCGCGCCGCGAGGGGCGAGGTCGAGGACGACAGCACGGTGCGCGGTGCGACCCCGGCCGAGTACGAGGTGCAGGTCTCGATGGATGGCGAGACCTGGCGGACCGTGGCGACCAGCGAGGGCCGCCGTCCCGCCACCGAGGCGCTGGGGATTGCCTTGGCGCGGCGGACGGTTGTCACGGCCGTCGAGCAGGCAACGCTCGCGGATTGGGAGAAGCGGTTCGCGGCGGTGAACGCCGCGCTCGCCCAAGTGCCGAAGCTGCCGGAGATCTGGGCCGGCCGGTTTGCGCAGCCGAAGGAGAAGACCTTCCTCCTCCGCGGCGGCGACCCGATGAAGCCTGTCGACGAAGTCACCGCCGCCTCGCTCAGCGTGCTGGATGGCGTGACCAAGCCCTACCAGCTCGGCCCCGATGCTCCGGAGGGCGAGCGCCGCCTCGCGCTCGCCCGCTGGATCGTGAGCCCGGAGAATTCGCTCACGCCGCGCGTGCTCGCCAACCGCGTGTGGCACTACCATTTTGGCACCGGCCTCGTCGATACGCCGAGCGACTTTGGTTACCTCGGCAGCAAGCCCACTCATCCCGAGTTGCTCGACGCGCTGGCGGCCCGCCTCGTCGCGAACGGCTGGAGGCTGAAGGCGCTGCACCGTGAGATCCTGCTCTCGCGGACCTACCAGCAGGCCGGCACGTATCGCGCGGAGGCGGCGGCGGTGGATGGAGCGTCGCGTTTGCTGTGGCGCTTTCCGCCGCGCCGGCTCAGCGCCGAGGAAGTGCGCGACACGCTCCTGGTGGCAGCGGGCGCGTTGCGGCTCGAGCCGATGGGCGGGCCGGGGTTCCGGCTCTACAAGTTCACGCAGAACAACGTCTCGACGTACTTTCCGCTGGAGCGGCACGGCCCCGAGACCTACCGGCGCGCCGTGTACCATCAGAATGCCCGCGCCAGCGTCGTCGATGTGCTGAGCGACTTCGACTTCCCCGACGTGGCGTTCGCCTCGCCGAAGCGCGCCAGCACCACCACGCCGCTGCAGGCGCTCACGCTGATGAACCACCGCTTCACCCTCGACATGGCCGAGGCGCTCGCCGCGCGGGTCGGGACCGGTGATGCGGTTGGGAACGCCTACGCGCTGCTCTTCCAGCGCGCGCCGAGCGAGACGGAGCGCCACGCGGCCCGCGCCCTCATCGCGGCCCACGGTCTCCGCGCCTTTTGCCGCGCGCTGCTCAACGCCAACGAACTCCTCTTCCTCGAATGAACCCGCTCCTCGACCTGACCCGCCGCCGGTTCCTCGGGCAGATGGCGACCGGCCTCACCGGCGTGGCGCTCTCGCGCCTCGTCGCCGCGGAGAACGCGCTGCCCCCGGGCGCCCACTTTGCCCCGAAGGCGAAGCAGGTGCTCCAGATCTTCTGCCCCGGAGGCGCGTCGCACATTGATCTGTGGGAGCACAAGCCGATGCTGGAGAAGTTCCACGGCACCCCGTTGCCCGGCGGCGAGAAGGAAATGTCGTTCCAGGGCAAGAACGGCAACCTCATGCGTCCGCCGTGGGCCTTCGCGCCGGCAGGCCAGTCGGGCAAGATGCTCTCCACCCTGTTGCCCCACATGGCGCGGCATGCGGATGACATCGCCTTCATCCACAGCATGACCAGCCAGACGAACACGCACGGCCCGGGCTGCGTCAACATGAACACCTGCTTCACCCGCGAGGGCTATCCCAGCGCCGGCTCGTGGGTCAGCTACGCGCTCGGCAGCCTGAACGACAACCTGCCCACCTACATCGCCATCCAGGACCTGCGCGGCGAGCCGCCCAACGGCAAGGCGAACTGGAGCAACGGCTTCCTCCCCGCCCGTTTCCAAGCGGTCGCCATGGCCGCGCAGCAGCCCCTGCGCAACCTTGCCCGGCCCGCGTCGGTCAGCAGCGCGGAGGACGAGGCCGCGCGGGAATTCCTCCGCACCGTCAACCGCGAGCATGAGCGGCAACACCCCGGCAACAGCGAGCTCGCCGCCCGCATGGCCGCCTACGAGCTCGCCGCCAAGATGCAGCTCGCCGCGCCGGAAGTGAGCGATCTCCGCGGCGAACCGTCGCACATCCACGCACTTTACGGCACCGGCGATGCGAATTCGCTCAAGGCGGCCTATGCCCGCAACTGCCTGCTCGCCCGCCGCTTCCTCGAGCGCGGCGTGCGGTACGTGAGCCTCTACTGCGCGTCGCGCGCCAGCAACGTCGACGGATTCCTCAACTGGGACGCCCACAAGACGCTGAAGGCCGACTACGAGCGCCACGGCCCAATCTTCGACCAGCCCACCGCCGCGCTGCTCGCCGACCTCAAGCAACGCGGCATGCTCGACGACGTGCTGGTCGTCTGGTGCACCGAGTTCGGCCGCATGCCCACCCACCAGGAGGGCACCACCGGTCGCGACCACAACCCCGATGCCTTCACCACCTGGATGATGGGCGCGGGCATCAAGGGCGGCGTCAGCCATGGCGCGACCGACGACTTCGGCCGCCGGAGCGTCCAGGACGTGACCAGCGTCTACGAC
>CAZEJZ010000010.1:0-20925 GCA_964512415.1 uncultured Opitutaceae bacterium | reverse complement strand
GGCACGGGGATCCACCCATCACTCCGGTACGCAGGGACGAGAGGTCGAACTTCGCGAAGTCGGGATGTGTCAGCTGCCCGATGAACATCGTGGGTACGCCGTAGACACTGGTGCAGCGCTCGGCCTCGATCGCCGCTTGGCAGCCCATGCCCGCCGCCGTAATGGCCTGCCGGTAGACGTGATCCGCACAGTCGCCCGCCACGTATACGCCGGGGATGTCCGTCTTTACCTGCGAACCCGCTGCGGGCTTGAAATAGCCGCCCTCATCCACCGGCAGGGGCGGCGCGAACGGACCGGTGTTCGGCACGTGGCCGATCGCGACGAAGATGCCTTTCACCGGAAGGATGCGGTCGGCTCCGGTGCGGACGTGCTTCACGCGCAGGCCGGAGACCGCGCCTTCGGCGACGCCGAGCACTTCCTGCGGCACGCTGTCCCAGACGAGCTCAATCTTGGGATGCGAGGTGGCGCGGTCCGCCATGATCTTCGATGCGCGGAGCGAATCGCGACGGTGCACCAGGTACACCTTGCTCGCGAAGCGGGTGAGGAAGAGCGCCTCCTCGGCCGCGCTGTCGCCGCCACCGATCACCGCCACGTCCATCTTGCGGTAGAAGGCGCCGTCGCAGGTCGCGCAGGTGGTCACGCCCTTGCCGCCGTAAAGTTCCTTCTCGCCGGGGATGCCGGTCATGCGCGGGGACGCCCCGGTGGCGATGATCACCGCCTTCGCGAGGATCGTGCGGTCGCCGCAGATGAGCTTCCGCGGGTGCGACGTGAAGTCCACCTGGGTCACCGATGCCTGCTCGAAGCGGGCGCCGAAGCGGGTCGCCTGCTTGCGCAGGTTGTCCATCAGCATGAAGCCGTCGACGCCTTCCGGGAAGCCGGGGAAGTTCTCCACCTCGCTGGTGGTCGTGAGCTGCCCGCCGGGCAGCGTGCCTTCAATCACGAGGGGATTGAGGTTGGCGCGGGCGGTGTAGATGGCGGAGGTCAGGCCGGCGCAGCCGGTTCCGACGATCACGACGTTTTCAGGGGTCGGCGAAGACATGGCGCAAAGCCTGACGACTAGGCCAAATCCCCGGGGTCACAAGGCGATAGTTCCGGCCCCGCTTGCGGGCCGGTGCGCGTTGTGGGCTTGTCGCGTGGTGTCCCGCGGGCTTGGGTCGGGGGATGTCCCTGTCACGTTTCCTCGGGCTGGCTGGGCTGGTCTTGAGCGCGGCGTCGCCGCTGCTCGCCGTGGATTCCGCCGCGCGAGCCGTCCACGATCGGCTGCTCGTGCTCGATACGCACTTTGACACGGCCATGCACCTCACCGTGCCGGGCTGGAGCGTGATGGAGCGGCGGTCCTGGGAGCGCGACTTCACTCAGGTGGATTACCCGCGGCTGGTGGACGGCGGGGTCGATGGGGGGTTCTGGACCGTCTATGTGCGCCAGGGGCAGCGGACGCCCGAGGGTCATGCGCGGGCGCGCGACACGGCCCTGATGATCGCCGTGCGCCTCCGCGAAATGATCGCCCGCCACCCGGCGCAGTTCGCGCTCGCGACCCGGGCCGACGATGCGGCCCGGATCGCGGCGGAGGGGCGACAGGTCGTCTACCTGTCGATGGAGAACGGCTACCCGCTCGGGCGGGACTTGTCGCTGATCGGGACATTCCACGGTCTCGGCGTGCGCATGATGGGCCTGGTGCATTCGCAGAACAACGAGCTCGCGGACTCCGCGACGGACGCGAAGGGCCCGGAATGGCGGGGCCTGAGTCCGCTCGGTCGCGAAATGGTGGCGGAGTGCAACCGGCTCGGGGTCGTGGTCGACGCCTCCCACGCCTCCGACGCGGCCCTTGCGCAGATCCTTGATCAGTCCGCCGCTCCCATCGTCCTGTCTCACTCCGGCTGCAAGGCGGTCACCGACCACCCGCGCAATGTCCCGGACGACCTGCTCCGAGCGCTCGCGGCGAAGGGCGGGGTGATCCAGATGAACGCGTGCAGCGCCTATGTCACCAGCCTACCGATTGTCCCGGAGCGCAACCGGGCGCTGCAGGCGTTGGCGGTCGCCAGCGGCGGCTGGGACAGGATCGACACCGTGGCGAAGCGTGACGCATACCTCGCGGCGCGTCGTGAGATTGATCGCCTCCATCCCGCGCCGGTCGCCACGTTCGATGAGTTCATGGCGCATGTGCTGCACGCCCTGCGCGTGGCGGGCGTGGACCACGTTGGCTTCAGTGGCGACTTCGATGGCGGCGGTGGCGTGGCCGACCTCATGGACGTCACCGGCGTGCCGCGCATCACCGCGCGCTTGCTCGCGGAGGGCTACACGGAGGCCGATCTGGCCAAGTTCTGGGGCGGCAACGTCCTGCGGGTGCTCCGCGCCGCCGAGGAGCGCGCGGCGGTCCGCTGAGCGGATTGCGGCGCGCCGATGCGGGGGCGCTGGTCGCACCCAACCGTCGCGGCGCCGCCGCGGGCTCGGCTCCTCGCATCGTCCCGCCGCCCCTGGCCGCGTCCCACCGCGCTTACGGCGCTTCACCAACCGAAGGAGCGCTTGATCCGCAGTGGCTCGTACAAGTCCTGCGGCAACTCCTGCAGGAAACGGCTTGGGCTGTTCATCATGCCACCAGGTCCCCCGCGGGTGTTCACCTTCGGAAAGCAGAGATACAGTTCGTCGCGGGCGCGGGTGACCGCGACGTAGAACAGGCGGCGTTCCTCCTCGACGTCGCCCGCCTCGATGCTGCGGCGGCCGGGGAACAGGCCGTCCGCGAGACCGATCACGAAGACCACGGCGTATTCCAGGCCCTTGGCTTGGTGCACCGTGGTGAGGCGGACGGCGTCCGCGTCGGGCTCGACGTTCCGGTCGCTGGTCTCCCCGTTGAGCAGCACGATCTGCGCGAGCAGGTCGTCCATCGCCTCGAAGCGCTGCGCGAATCCGACCAGAGCCTTCAATTCATCGAGACGCTCGGCGTAGTCGGCGAACGCGCCCTTCAGGTAGTCGCCGTACCAGCCGTCGATCGCGAGATCGATCGCCGCGGCGGGTGACTGCGAGCGCATCGCCTCGGCGACCTGCCGGAGGGAGACGCAGAAGTTTTCCCAGTCGTCCCGCGCGTCGCGCGCGACCTTGCTCCGCACGTCGTCGGTGGAAAGCACGTCGAGGAAGTCGCGCTGGAGCAGCTGCGCGTGTTCGAGCGCGGCGTGGTAGATCTTGTGGGCGCCCTTCTCGCCGATCTTCGGGAGGAGGATGGCGATGCGGGTCCACGCGGACTCGTTGCGCGGATTGAAGACGAACTGGATCAGGGCGACGAGGTCACGGATGTGCTGCCGCTCGAAGAACTTCACGCCGCTGGTGATCTGGTACGGCACGCCGGCCCGGGAGAGGGCGAGCTGGATCTCAAGTGCGACGAAGTGCGAGCGGTAGAGCACCGCGACGTCGCTGAGGGAGACGCCCTCGTCCTCCGTCAGGGAACGCAGGCGCTTGAGCACGAAGTCCGCCTGCTCGCGTTCGTCCATGGTCTGGACGAGGAAGGGCTTGTGCGAATGGCCGCGCGAGGCGCGGAGCTCCTTGTCGAAATGCCGGCCTTTGGGCTGCGCGAGGAGCACGCCATTGGCGAGAGCGAGGATCTCCGGGGTCGAGCGGTAGTTCGTCTCGATGCGGTGGATGACCGTTCCGGGATGGCGTTCCGGGAAGGTCATGATGTTCGCGAAGTCCGCGCCGCGCCACGAGTAGATGCACTGCGCGTCGTCGCCCACGGCCATCAGGCAGTGATGGCTGGCGATGCGGTCGACGATCTGGGACTGCAGCGTGTTGGTGTCCTGGTACTCGTCGACGAGCACATGGCGGAACCGGTGCGCGAAGTACTCGGCCACCTGGGTGTCGCGCTTGAGCAGGTCGAGCCAGAGCTCCAGCAGGTCATCGTAGTCGCAGACGTTCTGCTCGCGCTTCCGCCGGGCGTAGGCGGTGGCGAACGTGGGCAGGGCGACCGCGATGTCGCGGTACTGCGGGAAGTGCTGTTCGACGGTGTCGGCGAGGGTGGACTGCGTGTTGCGCGCGAGGGACAGCACGCTGAAGAGCGGGCCGGGGCGCGGGTTGGTCTTGTCCTTGAAGAACAGCTTGTCCTCGGCCTCGACGACCTGCTTGAGGAGCGCCTCGGATTCCTCGGCGTCGAGGATGGTGAACGTCTTGGGCAGGCCGACGCTCTCGCTGAACATCCGCAGGGCGCGGTGGCCGATGGAGTGGAACGTGCCGCCCCAGAATTGCCGCGGCTCGCGGCCGGTGAGGTCCTGCACGCGGTGGAGCATCTCCTTGGCCGCCTTGTTGGTGAAGGTCAGGAGCAGGATCTCGCTGGGCCGGACGCCCTGGGAGAGCAGGTAGGCGACGCGGTAGGTGAGGGTGCGGGTCTTGCCGGAACCGGCGCCGGCGAGCACGAGCATCGGGCCGGGCGGGGCGGTGACGGCCGCGTACTGCTCGTCGTTGAGCAGGGCGCGGAAGTCGATCGGCGGCGGGCCGCCAAATCCGTCGGGCTCGTTGTCGTGCGCGAAATCCATGGTGCGTGCCGGTCAGCGTCCGGCAATCCGGCGCGGAGGCGAGGTCGTTTTCCGTTCAGCGGCGGTCCGCCCGCGGGCGGGCCGGGGCGCGGCCGGGCGCTCAGAGGAGGACAAGATCGTTGCGGTGGACCACCTCGTGGCGCTTGCGGCCGGGGTGGCGGGCGCGGACGTCCTCGCTGCGCAGACCGGCGAGGGCGGCGACCTCGTCGCTGCGATAAGGCGTCTTGCCACGGGCGAAGACCACGCCGTCCGGGCCGGCGATGTTCACGATGTCGCCGGAGTCGAAGTGTCCCCCGACCCCGGTCACGCCGACCGCGAGCAGGCTGCGGCCCTCGTCGCGGAGGACCGGGACGGCGGGGCCGTTGACGGTGATGGTGCCGGTGGGTCGCTGGAAATACGCGAGCCAGCGCTTGCGGGCCTCGAGGGGCAGCCCGGCGGGCACGAAGAAGGTCCCCGGGGCGGTGCCGGCGAACAGGCGGGCGAGGATGCGGGGTTCGGCGCCGCTGGCGATGAACACGCCGCAGCCCGCGCGGGTCGCGAGCTTGGCGGCACTGATCTTGGAGACCATGCCACCGACCGCGGTCTCGCTGGTGGTGCCGCCGGCCATGGCTTCGATCTCCGGGGTGATCTTCTCGACCACCGGGACGATTTCGCCGGTGCCCTTGAGATCGATGAGTCCCGGAGCGGTGGAGAGGATCACGAGGTGGCTCGCCTCGAGCAGCGAAGCCACGAGGGCGGAAAGCGTGTCGTTGTCGCCGAACTTGATCTCCGCGGCGCTCACCGTGTCGTTCTCGTTGATGATCGGGATCGTCCCGTAGTCGACGAGTTCGCGGATGCAGGCCCTGACCCCGAGGTAGCGATCGCGGGCGCGCAAGTCCTCATGCGTGAGCAGCACCTGCGCCACCGTGAGACCCGCGGGCGCGAACGCGGCCTGCCAGGTCTGCATCAGCCGCGACTGGCCGATCGCGGCGCAGGCCTGCTTGCGCGACACCTCGCGCGGGCGTCGGGCGAGGCCGAGGGCGCCCATCCCGAGGCCGACGGCGCCGGAGGAAACGACGATGACCTCGGTCCCGGCGGCCCGCAGATCCGCCAGCTCCCGGGCGATCGCGCTGATGCGCGCGGTATCCAACTGCCCGATACCGGAGGTCAGGACGCCGGTGCCGAGCTTGACGACGACCCGTCGGGGGCGGCCGGCGGAGGCGGGCGGCATGGGTGCGGCGGCGTTCGATCAGACCGTCGTCAGCTCCTTCTCCTTCGAGGCGAGGTGCTGGTTGATCTCGGCGATCGTCTTGTCGGTGGCGGTCTGGATGTCCTTCTCAAGGCGCTTGGCCTCGTCCTCGGGAAGCTTCGCCTTCTTGACCGACTCGATCGCATCGCGGCGGGCGTTGCGCACGTGGACGCGGCCCTCTTCGGCGAGGCGGTTGGCGACCTTGACGAATTCGAGTCGGCGCTCGCGGCTCATCTCCGGCAGCGGGATGCGCACGTAGCCGCCGTCGACGGTCGGGTTGAAGCCGAGGTTGGCCATTTGGATGCCCTTCACGATCGCCTGCACGAGACTCTTGTCCCAGGGCTGGATGAGGATCATGCGCGCGTCCGGCGTGCTCACGACGGCGCATTCCTTGAGGCGCATGGTGGAGCCGTAGGCCTCCACGGACACGGTCTCGACCATGGTCGGGCTGGCCTTGCCCGTGTGGATGGTGCTGAACTCGTGCAGCGTGTGATCGAGGGCCCGGCGCATTTTGGCCTGGGCGTCCGCAAGGAGGGGGTGAGTCATGGCAGAGCGACGGGGTTGAAGGTTATCCGCGGACGAGGGTGCCGATCTTCTCGCCGAGGACGGCGCGGCGGATCGCGTGGGGAGCGTTGAGGTCGAAGACGAGGATCGGAACCTGGTTGTCGAGGCAGAGGGAGAACGCGGTGGAATCCATCACATTCAGACGCTGCCGCAGCGCATCGACGTAGGAAATCTCGTCGTAGCGCACGGCGTCCGCATGCTTCTTCGGATCCTTGTCGTAGACGCCATCCACCTTGGTTGCCTTCATGATGACGTCGGCGTGCATCTCCGAGGCCCGGAGAGCGGCGGTGGTGTCGGTGGAGAAGTACGGATTGCCCGTGCCGGCGGCGAAGATCACGACGCGGCCCTTTTCGACGTGGCGGATGGCGCGCCGGAGAATGAACGGTTCGGCGACCTGGTTCATCGGGATCGCGCTCTGCACGCGCGTGGTGACGCCCATTTTCTCGAGGCAGTCCATCAGGGCGAGGGAGTTGATCACCGTTGCCAGCATGCCCATGTAGTCGCCGGTCGTGCGGTCGACTCCCTTTTGCTCACCGCTAAGCCCGCGGAAGATGTTGCCGCCTCCGATCACTACTCCGATCTGAACGCCCAGTTCGTGGATCTCCTTGATTTGTGAGCAGATGCGCTCGAGAACCGCCGGATCGATCGGGTCGGTCGTGTTGCCACGGAGCACCTCGCCTGAGAGTTTCAGGACGATGCGTTTGTATTTAACCGCTGGAGAGGCCGCGGGCACGTCGATCATGGCGGCAAGGAAACGAGACCGCCATTTTTCCGTCAATGCCGGAGGTGCGGCGCGCCGCGTTCTTCCCAGGGCGGCGGGGCGGGCGGCGCGATTCGCCACTTGCCGGCCTGCGGGGAGCGGTTCAGGGTGACCGGCTTGTGAAGATTGGTTTCCTCGGAGGCAGCTTTGACCCGGTCCACTTCGGCCACCTGATCGCCGCGCAAGACGCGTACGAGCAGCACCAGCTGGACCGACTCTTCCTCGTGCCGGCGGCGCAGGCGCCGCTGAAGCCCCAGGAGGTCCAATCGTCGGCGGCGGATCGCCTAGCGATGCTGCAGGCCGCCGTCGAATGGGACCGCCGGTTCGAGGTTTCCGACTACGAGTTGCAGAAGGGTGGAATGAGTTTCACGATCGATTCGGTGCGGCACTTCCGCCGGCAGTTCCCGAACGACCAGCTCTTCTGGATCATCGGCGGCGACCAACTCCCGAAGCTGCATCTCTGGAAGGACATTCAGGAACTGGCCCAGTTGGTGGAGTTCATCTTCCTGGAGCGTCCGGGGCACCCGGCGAAGATTGCGCCCGCGATTCCGGGGCTGCGGCTCCATCGGTGCGATGGACACTTGGTGGAAATCAGCTCGACCGAATTGCGCGCGCGCGCTCGGCAAGGACTGTCCTTGGATTACTTTGTCCCGCATAAGGCGATTGTGCACATCCGGGAAAAGTCCCTTTATCGCTGACCATGGAGACCCAATCCGATTCGACGCTCCCGTTGCTGACCGACATTGTACGCTGCCTCGACGACAAGAAGGCCGAGGACCTGCGTGTGCTGAAGGTAGGCGCACAATCGTCGATCACGGACTACCTAGTCCTCGCCACCGGCACCTCCGAGCCCCATCTCCGCGCGTTGCGGGTGGAACTGGAAAAGGTGATCGACCATCGCAAGGCACCGATCGCCGGCATGGATTCCGGCGAGCCGGGTAGCGGTTGGACCGTGGTCGATGCGTACCAGATCATGGTGCACCTGTTCACCGCGGATAAGCGTGAGCAGTACCGTCTCGAGAATCTCTGGAAGGACGCGCAGGACGTGTCCGTGCAGCGCCTGCTCCATCCGGACGGCGGCGCGAAGGCTCCGGCGGCCCCGGCCGACGCGCCCGCTCCGGCAACGGTCGCACCCGTCGCGCCGTCGGGCGCTGACGCCGCTGCCGCGGCTCCGCTGGCCGGGGCCTCCGCTCCGGCGCCGCGCAAGACCCGGACCCCGCGGCCGTCCGTCGGGGCGGTGAAAGCGAAGGCGCGGGTGCCCGCGAAGGCGAAGGCCAAGGCGACGGTGAAAGGCAAGGCGGGAGCCAAGGCTTCCGCCTCATCCGGAGTCGCCGCCCGGCGCTCGACGTCCAAGGCTGCCGCCACTCCCAAGTCTGCGGCCAAGCCCAAGGTCAAGGGGGCGGCGAAGGCTGCCGCCAAGTCGGGACGGGCTTCCAAGGTTGGGGCTTCGGTGAAGAAAAAGACCACTGCCAAGCCGACCGTGCGGGTAAAGGCGTCGGCGAAAGTCGGGACTTCAGCCAAGGCCAAGCCGAAGTCCAAAGCCCGTGCGGCGTCGCGCCGCTAAGCGCGGTGGTAGGACGTCGGGATCGCGATTCGTGAGCTCGGTCTTCGAACCCTGCTCTAGGGCCGTTTGGGAGAGCAGATGACGGATGCCGCTTAAGGTATCCAGCGGCCCAGCGTTCGCGGGGCTCGGGTGTTCGAGGAACGAACGCCCGTTTGCCGGGGTTCGCGGAGAAGCCGAGCGCCTCGGCGGTTCGTAGCTGAGGCAGAGGGAGGGCGGCGGTCTCCTCGAAGACCCCGGTCAATCGGTCGAGGTCGCACCGCTCTGTTCGAACGGCGCCGCACCGCAGGCGCACCCGTCAGAACGCGTAACCGATCGAACTGATCAGGCGCTGGTCTGCCTTGGCCGATTGTTCGATGACTGTATTGTCGAGGTCGTATTCGAAGCGCAGATTCATCGAGATCGAGTCAGTGACTCTCCCCTGCAGGGCCGAGTTCACGCGGATGCGGTAGTTGCGAATTTCACCGCTCGCCGCGATCAGGTCTCCTTCACGCAGCAGGGCGTTTCCTCGCGAAACCGGAGAGTACTGAGCGAGAAAGTCCTGCACGAAGGTCAACCGCGAGTTGATGCGGAAGCTGTAATCCTCAAAGACCTCTCCCAGGACCGCGAAACCCTGACTCATCTTGAGGGCGTCGCGCACCTGCCCGGTCACGCCGCCCCCGACGTTCACCACATGGCGATCGCGCTTGATCAGGGCGTATCCGAAGCCGGCGTTCTGTTCGTAGTTCTGGTCGATCTCCTTAACATTGTCGGAGAGGAAGCTTGTGACGGACTGGGCGAACACGCGGTTCGAGAGCTGGCGGCGCCAGCGGAAGCTTGCGTCGGAACGCTCGGAGATGAGTTGGTCGTCGAGTTGGCTGTAGAGGGAACGGACGTTCACTTTCAGCTGGTTCGGGCCGCGCTCCCGTTCGGCGTCGGCACGCAGGGAGGTGCTGATGCCCTCGCGGCGACCAGCCTCCTGTTGGAAGCCGAATTCGACGGTCCCACGCCAGCGTCCAGGAGTCGCTCCGGAAGTGGCGGCGGCGCTTCCCGCGGAGTTTGCCGCGGCCGTCGTCCCGGATGGCAGCGGTGCGGGAGGCAGTGAGGTTCCGGGCCCGGCGACTTCCTGCCCGTCCGAGCGCGGGGCCGGTTTCGTGACCAGCAATGGGTCGGGGCCGGTGGACTGAGTCGCAGCCGGGCGGAGGTCGGTCGGATTGCGCCCGTCAATCTGCGGGTCGAGGATGCTCGTCACATCGGACTCCGGGATCACGATGTTCCCGAAGATGGCAGATTGCAGATGTATCCGACCCTCGGAGCGTCGGGTGATCTCGCCTGTGACTCGATCGCCGTTTCGCAGTTGCAGCTCTGCCGCGCGGCACACGGGCGCAAGGACAGAGGCGAGGAGAAGCAGCGTGGCGAGAAGGCGAGACGCTCGATCCCGCCGGATGACCGAGGTAAGCAACGTTGCAAATCGTGGGATCCGGCCTCGGGAGATCATGAGCGTAAATAGGACGGCGAATAAAGGTCGTCGCCAGAAGAATTCCTAGGCCGCTGAGACCGCGGGCGGGCGTACCTGTTCCGGCCGCTGGATCTTTGGTTGAACGCGGCTGAATTTTTCTTACAAAAAACTATTATTGAACGTTTTATGTTGATTTATGGCGTCGCGGATAGGGGTTCTCGATCCGAGGGAAGAAGAGGGTCAAGCGATGGCCCATACCCTCGGCGAAGCGGGTTCGACGAGGCCAACCGGGGCAGGTTGCCTTTTCCGGAGAGGCCGCCGGATGAGCGTGTCGCCAATGCGAGGCAGACGCAGGTAGGGAGAAGGAGTTAGTCGGGTTGTCGGGACGCGGGGGGAAGATCGAAAAAGACGGCCTTATGGGGCATCAAGGGGAGATCATCTTCGCACTTGCAGGGTACCTGGATCCACGGCCATTCGCCGATCCATGCGCGCCCACGGGTTTCCTGTGCGACGTGGTCTGGGCCATTTGACGCTCAACGAGGGCTAGGTGGACTGCGCAGGGGCTCCTAGGGTAAACACCGAGCGGGCAGAGTTTCATCGATTTTATTAAGCGCTATTGGATAAGATCTTAATAAATTTTATCGGACTGTGAAACCCGTCTCGACACGGGTCCGCTCAGCAGAGTGCGGCCGGGTTTTTACGTTTCGTTGACGATGGAATTCCTTTGCCGAATCGTCTACCGGGCCGTTGTCAGACCCCTCGGGTCCTTTCTCTTGGCCCATTCATATCATCTATCCTCATGAAAACCACCAATCGTAATGCCAAGGGTTTCACCCTTGTTGAAATCATGATCGTGGTCGTCATCATCGGCCTCTTGGCCGCGATGGCGATCCCTGCGTTCCAGAAGGTCCGCGACAACTCCGTGGGTAAGGCCATGGAGAACGACGCCCGCCAGATTGCGGCGGCGGCGCAGCAGTACTTCCTCGAAAATGGCGGTATCACGACGGTCGGCTTCACCGTCGATGAGACCACTGGCTTGGTGAGCGGGCCGCTGAGCTCGTTCGTCAAGAGCATCTCCAAGGGAACGTCGTCATCGCAGTCGATTGTCCTCGATTCGACGTTCACGCTCACGAATCCGCAGTATAAGGGTGGCACCTCCGCCGCCTTGACCCCCACGTTCAACTCGGAAGGTAAGAAGCAGTAATGAATCGAGTCGCCTGCGGCTCAAGCCGTTCGGCTTGTGCCGGGCACCTGCGCAGTACTCGATCGTTATTCCTCATGAATACCGTCAATCGTAATGCCAAGGGTTTCACCCTTGTTGAAATCATGATCGTCGTCGTCATCATCGGCCTCCTGGCCGCGATGGCGATCCCTGCGTTCCAGAAGGTCCGCGACAACTCCGTGGGTAAGGCCATGGAGAACGACGCCCGCCAGATTGCGGCGGCGGCGCAGCAGTACTTCCTCGAAAATGGCGGTATCACGACGGTCGGCTTCACCGTCGATGAGACCACTGGCTTGGTGAGCGGGCCGCTGAGCTCGTTCGTCAAGAGCATCTCCAAGGGAACGTCGTCATCGCAGTCGATTGTCCTCGATTCGACGTTCACGCTCACGAATCCGCAGTATAAGGGTGGCACCTCCGCCGCCCTGACTCCTACCTTCAACTCCGAAGGTAAGAAGCAATAGCGGGTTTCGTGTCTGTCGACTGTCCGCTCTAAGGGGCCGCACACGGTGCGGCCCCTTCTTTTTTTCGTCTTCCGACCCTCCCGGCTCTCGATATCACGGAAGCAGGGGAGCGTATTCGCCGGACCCTGCCTGGCTGGTTCCGAACCGGTCTGGAACCGGCGTCCTGCATGACCGAACTTGCCACACCTCAGCCGTCGCGCTCGTCGCGGCCCATCGTCGGCCCCGCAACGCGTGAGGTGATCGCGAGCGGCCTTCTCGGGCTCGCGATCCTGGTCGTCTATGCCCAAATTGGCGGCCACCGCCCGATCCCCTTTGATGATGCGCTCTACCTGACGGACAATGCGTGGGTCCTGCGAGGACTGACGTGGGAGGGCGTGATCTGGGCCTTCACGAACGTCGATGCGGCGAATTGGCACCCCATCACGTGGCTCAGTCACATGGTGGACCAGCAGATCTTCGGTTCTCTGATCGGTGGACACATGATCGAGAACGCGTTCTGGCACTTCGGTAACAGCTTGCTCGTCTACCGGCTTCTGCTCGCGCTCGGCCAACCGCGGTTGATGGGCTTGGCTTTGGCGCTGGTGTTCGCGGTTCATCCTTTGAACGTCGAATCCGTCGCGTGGCTGTCGCAGCGCAAGACGCAGATCAGCACCTTCCTGCTCTTGGCGACGGTGATTTTCTACCTCGATTGGAGGGTGACGCGGCGCACATCGACTCGGGTGCTTCTGACTGTGGCGTATACGCTCAGTCTCATGGCCAAGGCGATGGGCGTGGCCCTTCCGGTGATTCTCCTGACCTTTGAACTCGTGCAGCGTTGGCCGCAGGTCCGGGCTGACGTGCATGCTCGCGCCTGGCCGGGTTTGCTGGGTCATTTCTTTAGGACTCTGCGGGATCTATGGCCCTTGCTGGCGGCGGCCTTCCTGATCGCGGCGGTGACGTTCCTCGCGCAACGCCAGGTTGGTGCGGTGGCATCGCTGGACAATATGCCGCTGGGCTATCGTCTCCCCAATGCGCTCGCCGCGGTCGGCACGTACCTGCGGACCTTCTTCTTGCCGGCAGAGCTCTCCATTTTTTACCCGCTTGGGGAGGCGCCTCGGTGGGAAGCGGCCGCGGCTGGATTCGCGGCGATTTCCCTCGGCACGTTCTTGGCGGTGATCGCGTCGCCGCGGGTCCCGTTGGTCGCCTTTGGTTGGATGTGGTTTCTCCTCTCGCTCCTCCCGGTGATCGGTCTGGTTCAGGTTGGAAGCCAGAGCCATGCCGACCGCTACATGTACGTGCCCATGGTGGGCCTCCTGATCAGCGTGGGAGCTTGGCTGGCGCAGGCCGATTTGCCGGGGTGCCGCGCGCCGCGTGCGGCGTGGGTGGGTCTGATCGCCGCGTTCGCCGTCGGCATGGGGGGGCACGCTTATGCGTACACGATGCTATGGCGGAATCCGGAAACCGCTTACCGGCGGTCCCTGGATGTTTCGGGGGTCTCCTACCTCATGCTCTCAAACCTTGCCGGCACCTTGACCCAGTTGAAGTACTACAAGACCGCGGAAGTGTACTCCGAGGTCAGCGCGAGGTTGTGGCCCGACCGAATTCTCGTCGTGGTCAATCTCGCTTCGGTGAAGGGTCTGCTGGGCAAGCTTGACGAGGCTGAAGCCGGCTTTCGTCGCGCCATGATGCTGGAGCCGACGAACGTGAAGCATCCTTACTTGCTGGCGGTGGTTCTCCTGCAAGGCGGCCGGAGGGCGGAGGCCGAGGCGGTGCTGGACGCGGCGCTTCCTCTTCTGCCGCCGGCGAATGATTGGCGCAAAGCTCATCAGATGATCCGGCGCATCATGCTTCGGGAGGTGCCCCTGCCCGAGTTCCCGGTGTCGGAGCTCTTGGGAGCCGACTCCACGGACCAGAAAACCCGGTCAGCCCTGCCGTAACGATGTATCCAGCCGCTTCGGGCCCATGGTGGCGTTCGCCTTCGGCGTCTGAGCGGTCAGGGTGGCATTGGCGCCGACGGCGACCGTCGCATCGTGGTCGCGGTCCGCGCGAGCCGGGAGGCCCCTGGCAGCGGGATATCGATCGGCACCGCACGCGACCGAGTCCTGCGCTTCGTCTTGTCTCCGTCCGCGTCCCGTGAAGACTGCGGGGCTGACCCTGCCATGAGTGATTCCGCCCCTTCCCCGGCCAAGAAGCGAGTTGCGGTTCCGTTAGTCAGTGAATCGATGGCCGAGGTGATCGTGGCTGGCCTGATCGCGATCGTCGTGGCGGCGATCTACGCTCAGGTCGGTGGTCATCGGGCGATTTGGGATGATGCGCTCTATTTGACCGAGAATTTGTGGGTGCGCCGCGGATTGACGTGGGACGGGCTGGTGTGGGCCTTCACGAACGTGGACGCGGCGAATTGGCACCCGATCACTTGGTTGAGTCACATGATCGACCAGGAGCTTTTTGGTGCGCTGATCGGCGGTCACATGATCGAGAATCCATTCTGGCACTTCGCCAACAGCTTTCTCGTGTACCGCTTGTTGAAGGCTCTCGGGATTTCGCGCGTGATGGCGTTGGGCCTCGCGATCGTCTTCGCCGGCCATCCGCTGAACGTGGAGTCGGTCGCGTGGCTTTCGCAGCGCAAGACGCAGATCAGCACGTTCATGCTGTTGGCGACCCTGCTGGTGTACTTGGACTGGAGGGTGACACGGAGGCTCTCGTCGCGCCTGCTTCTGATCGCAGCGTACGGAATCAGCCTGATGGCAAAGGCGATGGGCGTGACTCTTCCGGTCATCCTGCTGGCTTTTGAGCTGGCCCAGGTGTGGCCTCGGATCCGGGCCGATGCGGAGGCCCGCGCGTGGCGCAGCGTGAGGGATCGGTTCTTGGGTATCGCGCGCGATCTCTGGCCCTTCGTGGCGGCGGCGGTCTGCGTGGCCGTGGCGACGTTCCTCGCCCAGCGGCAGTCGGCCGCAGTCGTTTCGCTGGAAGACATTTCGGTCGAGTATCGTTTGGTCAACGCGCTCGCCGCCGTCGGCACCTATCTTCGGACGTTTCTCTGGCCTGGGGAGCTGTGTCTCTTCTACCCGCTCGCGGCCGACACCCCGTGGGACGCGGGAGCAATGGGCTTTCTTGCGATCGCGTTCGGTACGCTGCTCGCGATCTATGGATCCCGCAGCACGCGCTTGGTGGCTTTTGGTTGGATCTGGTTCCTTGTCGCCCTCTTGCCCGTGATCGGACTGATCCAGGTCGGCAGTCAGAGTCATGCCGATCGATACATGTACGTACCGATGATCGGTCTCCTGATCGCCGCCGGGGCGTGGTTGGACCAAGTGACGATTCCGGGCTGTCGTCGATCGGCGTGGGCATGGCGAGCGCTTGTCGTTTCGTTCGGAGTGGGAATGGGCCTCCACGCCTACGCCTACACGATGCTCTGGCGGGATTCCGAAACCGCCTACCGACGATCCCTCCAGATCGGCGGGGAGTCGTTCTCCATGGCGGCAAATCTGATGGCCACCCTGACGAATCTGAACTACTACAAGACGGCGGAGGCGTACTCGGCCCTGTGCGTCAAGGAGTGGCCCGACCAACCGCTCGTCGTGGGCAATCACGCCTACCTGCTCCGACTCATGGGGCGGCACAGCGAGTCGGAGACCGCCTACCGACGCGTGCTTGAACTGGAGCCCGATAACGCAAGGCACCATTACATGTTCGGGCTTTTGTTGCTTGAGATGGGAAAAAATGAAGAGGCCGATGCCGTGCTCAACCACGCGCTGAGCATCCTGCCGCCCGAGGGTGATTGGCGCGTGGACAATCGCATGATTGCGCGGATCCTGCGCCGAGAGGTTGCTCTGTCGGAACTGCAGTCCCAAGAACCAGCCCGCGCCAACGCTCCCAATCCCGGGACTCAGCGGGCTCCGAGGTAAGCCGGGGCCGGAAAGCCGAGCTTCTTGCTCAGGAAATACCGGCCGGCCACCCGCAGGCAGCCGATCCCGTAGACCACGCTGCGGCGGAAGTTGATCGAGGAGGCTTCCGCGAAGTACTTCGTGGGGCAGCTCACTTCACCGATCATGCATCCGCGCCACAGCGCCTGCGCGATGAACTGGTTGTCGAAGATGAAGTCGTTGGACAGGCCTTCGAGCTGCATGCGCTCGAGCAGCCGCCGGGAGTACGCGCGGTAGCCGGTGTGGTACTCCGAGAGCTTCGCGCCCATGAGGAGGTTCTGCGAGACGGTGAGGAACCGGTTCGCCACGTACTTCCACGCCGGCATGCCGCCATCGAGCGCGAAGCCGCCGAGGATGCGGGAGCCGATCACGAAGTCGTGAAGGCCGTTCGCGATCATGCTCGCCATGGCCGGGATCAGCTTCGGCGTGTATTGGTAATCCGGATGCACCATGATCACGATGTCCGCTCCGCGCTCGAGGGCGATGCGGTAACAGGACTTCTGGTTGCCGCCGTAGCCCAGGTTGCGGTCGTGCACGTGCACGGTCACCCCCGGCAGCGTGCGCGCCAGCGGCACCGTGCCGTCCCGGCTGCCGTCGTCCACGAGGATGATGTCATCGACGATTCCTTGATCGACGACTTCGTCGTAGGTCGCGCGGAGTGTGCGCTCCGCATTGTAGGCCGGCATCACGACGGCGACACGTTGGTTGCGGTACATGGTCAGGAAGATTTGCGGAACGTCATCTCCACGGTTGCGCCCGAACCGGCCAGGATCGACCCGATCTCGGCGAGCACCGCCGGCGGCGTGAGCATCGCGGCGAGCAAGGCGTGAGCGGCGGGCGCGACCCGGCGGCCCGCGCGGTGCGTGCGGTTCCCCTTCAGGCGCTCGTAAAGGAGGTTCCGGTCGGGATCGATTGCGTTGAGCGCGCTCTGCAACCAGCCGTAGAGATTCTGCTCCCAGCAGGCGTGGTGAAGCGCTTCGAGCGCGAGACCTTGGCGCATCAGGACCTGTTGCACGGCTTGGGGTGGAGGCAGCGCAAGGTGTCGGGGGGCGTCGAGGTGGAACCAAGCGGTTCCGAACACCCGGGCCTGGGCGCTGGCGATGTTCGGAAACGAGAGCAGCAGCCGGCCTCCCGGACGCAGCAGGCGGGCGAGCCGCTCAAGCGACGCTCCCGGAGCCGGCAGGTGCTCCAGCACGTGGACGAGGCAGATGAGGTCGAAGTGCCCAGCCGGATACGTCGCATCATCGAGCGATCCGCGATGCAGGTGCAGTCCGGGCACGGCGGCCGCGCGGTCGGCGGCGGGACCGGGAAGTTCAATGCCGTGGCGCTCCGTCTCCGGCGTACGTTCGCCGAGGAGGCGCAGCAGGCGGCCGTCACCGCAGCCCACATCGAGCACGCGAGCGTGCGCCGGCAGTCCGTCGAGCAACCGCCGCGCCCGTCCGGCCGCGGCGGCCTCGCGCAGACGCTCGATCGGGGCGGGAAACTTCCGCGTTCCCGTGCCGTAATACGTCGTCGCGTAGGCGGCTGCCAGTTGCGCGTCGGTGGGGAGCGGATCGAGGAATGCCGTACCGCACGTGGTGCAGCGACGGCGGGAAAAGATGGATCGCTCTTCGTCCCGGGCCGGCCGCAGTCCCTCCGTCGCCGCAGCTCCACACAGCGGGCAAGGCCGGCCGGGCAGGGTGGGGGCGAAGGCGGACGGCGGGGACATCGGGAGAAACCGGGACGGAATGAAGGAATCGCCTCAGGTTCCGCCCAGCTTGAGGGTAAACCTAGGCACTGTGGGGGACCATGGAAGGCAAATGTCGGTGTTTTGCGCTTCCTCAACGTTGCGCCGGGCCCCGAGTCGCTTACGGTCGCAGCGTGCGCACTCCCAATCGCAACTGGCGGCGTCGGATGGCCGGGCTGCTTCTCGGCGGCCTGTTGATCGTGGGGGTGGCGTGGCGCGCCCGCGAGGCGTTGAGGCCGGGAGGCTCCGACGAGCCGGCTGTTCCCGTCACGGCGCTCGGCGATGCGGGACGCGGCGACGTCCACCCGACGGTGGTCTCGTCGGATGACGGGATGGCGATCGATCCTTTGCGCGCGGCGCCGGCAGGATGGGCCACGCCGGATACGCTGTTCCGGCAACGTACGGCGCCGGTCGACGCGGCGGAGATCGAAGCGCGGGCTCCCTTGCCGGCTGACTGGGTGCAGTACGTCGACGTGAACTTGGGGGTCTTTGGGGCGAAGGATTCGCCGCTGTGGCGGACGGATGGATCGGGAATGCTGCGGTTCGCACTTCCGGGAATCGGTGAGCAGGTGGTGGAAGGGCTGCGCACGGAGATTCTTGGCCCGCAGCGCTACGTCGTGCAGGGACAGTTGCGGGACCGTCCGGGAAGCCGCGTGCTGGTCAGCTTCAATCAAGACGCCATCGCGGCGCAGGTCTATGCGCCCGGCGCGGGTGAGTTTCACCTGCGGGGATTGGCCGCCGCCGAGGGGCAGGTGGCGCAGGTCGTGAAGGTGGCAGTGGATCGTCTGCCGCCCTGTGGCGGCGCACCGATGCCGTCGCACACGGCGGACGTCGCCGCCGTGCGGGCTGCCGCCTTGGCGAAGTTTGCCGCCGAGGGCGGATTGGCGAGGGCGGCGGCCCGGCGGACCGCCGAGGCGGCCGGGCCGACGGTGGTGGCGCGTCTGCTGTTTCTTTACACCGGTGCCGTGCGCACGGCGTACGGCACGGCGACGCAAGTGGAGTCGGTGATCGACCTTGCCGTCGCCGCGGTGAACGCCGACTTCGCCAACAGCGAGATCCCCCTCCGCATCCAACTCGCGGCCGCGCAGTCCGTGACCTATAGCGAGACCGGATTGAACTACAGCCGCACCCTTGCCTCGTTGCGGGGAGTGACCGACGGCGTGCTGGATTCCATCCACGCGGCGCGCGACGAGGCCTTGGCCGACTTGGTCACGATCGGCGTAATGGGCAACGACTCCGGCAACAGTCTGGGTATCGCGTACCTGCTCGATGAGCCAAGCGACTACGTCAATCCGTTCTACGCTTTCTCAGTGGTGCAGTTCCAAGTCATGGCGTCGGCCAGCGTCCTGTCGCATGAGTTGGGGCACAACCTCGGGTGCGCGCACGATCGGGAAAACAGCGATGGGCCGGGTGCCTACCCCTTCAGCTACGGCTACCGATTCACGGTGCAGGACTCCCGCGGGGCCAGCCGTCAGTTTCGGGACATCATGGCTTACGCGCCCGGCACGCGGCTGCCGTATTTCTCGAATCCTCGCATCAAGATTTCGCAGGCCGAGGCCGCCGGCGTGAATGTCACCTTCGCGGAACCCACGGCCATCGGAGTTCCGGCTGGGCAGACGGGGGAGTCCGACGGCGCACGGACCATTACTGAGAACGCCTTCGAGGTCGCCAATTACCGGGTCTCCGGCGACCGCCCCTACGATTCCGGCACGCTCATCAACGTGTCGACGCGGGCCTTCGTCGGCACGGGCGCACAGCAATTGATCGGCGGCTTCATCGTCCAGGGAGCCGGTACCAAGCGCATTCTCGTACGCGCGGCCGGGCCGGCACTCGCGCCGTTCGGGGTCACGGGCACACTGTCGAACCCACGAGTCCGGATCTTCCGGCTTCCCCAGGGGGACTTGGTCGGGGAAAACGACAATTGGGGTGCGCAGTCCAATCCCCAGGAAACCACCGTGCGCGGCTTCCCGTTCCCTTCCGGCAGCCTCGATTCCGCGATCGTGCTCTCGCTGCCGGCCGGCAGCTACAGCGCCAACGTCGAAGGCGTGGGCGGCGCGACCGGCACCGCGTTGGTCGAGGGCTACGAACTGGATGCCGTCGCCGGGCAGCGCCTCCTGAATCTTTCGACCCGTGCTTACGCGGACCGCGGGGGCCGGGAGATGGTCGCGGGCTTCGTGATCGCGCCGGACCCCTCTCGCCCCTCCGGGACCAAGCGCGTCCTGATTCGCGTCCTCGGACCGACGCTGACCCAGTTCGGCGTGCCGCAGGTGCTCGGCGATCCGATGATGACGCTTTACGACGGCTCGGGCCGACGCTTGCTCGAAGTCGATGATTGGGATCCGCCGAACACCTCCTTGGTGGGTGGCGCCCGCATCGTGCGCGGTACGGTGGACCAGCCTTCCGAGCAGGCCGTCTTCGATGCGGTCAAGGCCCTGAATCTTCCCGCGATGACGCCGATCGAGCCGGCCTTGGTGACCGATCTTCTGCCGGGCAGCTACACGGTCGTGGTTCAACCCTTCGAAACCACCGGACAGCCGGCCCAGCCGGGCGTGGGCATTGTCGAGGTCTACGAGCTCCGCGCACCGTAACCCGCGCCGCCCCGATCGATGCGGTGACGAGTTGTGCCAGCCGCGGGCCGTCCCACCGCCGAATTGGCGCACGGGCGGGTCACTTTGCCTCGGTCCTGCGGTGGGCCCTCTAGGAAGCGGGTTGGAACGCCGATTGCAGAGGTAGTTTCATCATGGATCCTTCCACCCTCACCACGATGTCCCGCCAGGCGATCACCGACGCTCAGGCCGAGGCCCGCCGTCGCTCGCATAACGAGGTCGAAACGTGGCATCTCCTTCACGCGCTGCTCGCGCAGGAAAAGGGCATCGTGCCCGGCCTCGCCGAGAAGCTCGGGCTCACGGTGTCGGCCCTCACGCTCGCCGCCGAGCGCGAACTGGAGCGGCTGCCCAAGGTCACCGGCAGCGTCGATTCCTCCAAGGTCTACGTCACCCAGGCCGTGAACGACGTTCTGACCCGCGCCGAGGCCGAGGCGAAGAAGCTGAAGGACGAGTACGTCTCCGTGGAGCACCTGTTCCTCGGGTTGCTCGACGTGGCCAAACCCGAGACCTTCGCGAAGTACCTGAAGTCGTTCGGACTGGACCGCGCCCGCGTGCTCGATGCCCTCAAGGCCCTCCGCGGTAACCAGCGCGTGACCAGCGACAATCCCGAGTCGACCTACGCCGCGCTGGAGAAGTACGGCATCGACCTCGTGGCGCAGGCCCGCAAGGGGAAGCTCGACCCGGTGATTGGGCGCGACGACGAGATCCGCCGCACCGTCCGCATCCTGTCGCGCAAGACCAAGAACAACCCCGTCCTCATCGGCGAACCGGGCGTCGGCAAGACGGCCATCGTCGAGGGTCTCGCCCAGCGGATCGTCCGTGGCGACGTGCCGGAGGGACTCAAGGACAAGACGATTTTCTCGCTCGATATGGGTTCGCTGATCGCGGGCGCAAAATATCGCGGCGAGTTCGAGGAACGCCTCAAGGCCGTGCTGAA
>CAZEJZ010000009.1:0-20980 GCA_964512415.1 uncultured Opitutaceae bacterium | reverse complement strand
GAGCCGCTTCGTCGCGTGTCTGGAACGAGTGGCGCGGGCCGCCGACCTGTTGCATCGCGAGGTGGAGGCGCGTGCGGAGGCCGCGCGGCGCCGGCTCGAGCATGCGGCTTCGCGGCTCCGACTCCTGACCCCGGCTGCGCTGGTGGAACGGGGCTATCTGCGGATTGATGACCAGCGGAACCGCCTGGAGGCGGCGCTGCATCGCAGCGTCCGCGAGCGGCGGCATGCGCTGGCGCGTAGCGCGGCGGACCTGGCGCGTGTCTCGCCGGAAATGCGGGTTCGTCTGGAGTCGCAGCGATTGCTCGGACTCTGGAAGCGGCTGGAGGCGGCGAGTCCGGTGTCGGTGCTGAATCGCGGTTTCGTGATCTTGCGTGATGATGCCGGACGGCCGGTGATGCGGCGCGAGGGCCTGCCGTCAGGCGCCCGCGTGTCGGCGGAGTTCGCGGACGGTCGGGCGTCACTGACCGCAGACTGAACGGGCGAACTCCGGCGTACGTCGGAGGGCCCGCGAACGGATGCCGCAGTGCGGCACTGCGACGTCGGCGGAGTGGCGGCGGCGTACCCGGCGTGCGGACGTCGGCAGCGCGGGGAGTCGCTCAGCTGCGCTTACCCGCCGGAGCCTCGTCCGGCGGCAAAGCGGTTACGGGGCCGCGGGGCGGTTCTTCGCCAGCCAGGCGTTGTACTCGGCGCGCGGCATGAAGCGAAGCGAGGCGCTGTTGATGCAGTAGCGCAGGCCTGTCGGCGCGGGGCCGTCGTCGAACACGTGGCCCAGATGCGCGCCGTCGACGGTGCAGTGCACCTCGATGCGGACCATGCCGTGGCTGGTGTCGCGGGCCTCGCCGATGAAGGCGCGCTCGATCGGCTTGGTGAAGCTGGGCCAGCCGGTGCCGCTGTCGAACTTGTCGCGGGTGTCGAACAGCGGCGTGTCGGAGCAGACCGAGAAGTAGACGCCGTCGGCCTTGTTGTTCCAGTACTTGTTGCGGAACGGCGGCTCGGTGCCCTGTTCGCGGGTGACGCGGTACTGTTCGGGCGTGAGCATTTGGCGCCATTCGGCTTCGGTGCGTTGCACGCGGGTCTTGCCCATGTCGATCACGACATTCGAGGGCAGCCCGCAGGCGGAGATTTCACCGGGTTTACAGTCGAGCGCGTCCTTGGCCATGGGAGGGGATTCCGACGAAGACTTGGCGGGCTTGGCGCCCACCGCGAGGATCGCGGCCAATCCAGTGACCGCAGCGAGGAAGAGGAGCCGGAGATTCATGGGATCGGGGTTTCGGGAATCAGCGACAGGTTAGCGCGATCGCTCCGGAACGCAACCCGTGGCCGGCGCGCCGCCCGTGCGGCGCGGCGAACCGCGGCCTGCGCCGGAAAGACGGTGATCCGGCGCGCTGGGCGAAGGCTGGCGTGTGCGCGGCCTGAGCGCATACGCCTGCCTCGAGCAGCTCTAGACCTTCGGGAACTTCACCCAGCGAGCGCCGGCGTGGGCGCTCTTCACCAAGGTCTCGATGAACGCCATGCCCTTCACCCCGTCGTCGATCGTCGGGAAATCGAGATCCTTCGGCAGCGGCTGCCCCTGCACCTCGGCGGAGATCGCGCGGAAGGCCTCTGCGTAGAGATTGCCGAAGGCCTCGAGGTAGCCCTCGGGATGCCCGGCCGGGATGCGGGTGGCCCGCTTGGCGGCGTCGCCGACGTAGCCGTTGCCGCGGCGCCACAGCTGGGCCGGGCGGTCCGGGAACTTCACCCAGAGTTCGTTCGGGTGCTCCTGATGCCACTCGAGTCCGGCCTTCGTGCCGTAGACGCGGATGTTGAGGTTGTTCTCCTCGCCCACGGAAATCTGCGAGGCGTGGAGGATGCCCTTCGCGCCGCCCTTGAAGCGGAGCAATACGTTGCCGTCGTCATCCAGCGCGCGGCCCGGCACGAAGGTCGAGAGGTCCGCGCAGAGCTCGGCGATGTCGAGTCCCGTGATGTAGTGCGCGAGGTTCTCGGCGTGCGTGCCGATGTCGCCCATGCAACCAGCCGCACCGCTGCGCTTCGGGTCCGTGCGCCACGCCGCCTGCTTCTGCCCGCTCGCTTCGAGGCGGTTGAAGAGCCAGCCCTGCGGATACTCCACGACCACCTTGCGGATGTCGCCGAGCTCGCCGGCGCGCACCATCGCCCGCGCCTGCTTCACCATCGCGTTGCCGGTGTAGTTGTGCGTCAGCACGAAGACCTTCTTCGTCTTCGCGACGATCTTCCGGAGCGCCTTCGCCTCCGCCAGGTTCAGCGTCACCGGCTTGTCGCAGACGACGTTGAATCCGGCCTCAAGGAACGCCTTCGCCGGTGGGAAGTGCTGGTGGTTGGGTGTGACGATGATGACGAAGTCGAGCCGGCGGTCGGCCGGCATCGCCTTCTCCTTGGCCGCCATTTCGAGATAACTCCCGTAGACGCGGCTGGGATCGAGGAACAGGTCCGCCCCGGAATCGCGCGAGCGACCCGGGTCCGAGGAGAAGGCGCCGGCGACGAGCTCGGCGCGGCCATCCATGATCGCGGCGATGCGGTGCACGGAGCCGATGAAGGCGCCGCGACCGCCGCCGATCATGCCGAAACGAAGTTTGCGATTCATGCTTTTGGGTAAGGGGTGCGGGTGCGTCGGGCGATCAGGAGCGGGAGCGCCGGATCAGGCGTTCTTCTTGTCGAACGCCGCGTCGAACGCGATCGCGCTCGACGGGAAGTCGACCTTGCGGACGTAGGCCGCGGCCTCGCGGGCGCCGTGCACGCGGTCCATGCGGATGTCCTCCCACTCGACCGAGAGGGGGCCCTGGTACTTGATGTCGTTCAGCGCGACGATGATGTCCTCGAAGCGGATGTCCCCGTGGCCGAGCGAGCGGAAATCCCAGAAGCGGCGGGCGTCACCGAAGTCCGTGTGGCCGCCGAACACGCCGACGGTGCCGTCGCCGTGCCCCCACCAGACGTCCTTCATGTGGACGTGGTAGATGCGGTCGGAGAACGTGCGGATGAACTTCACGTAGTCGACTCCCTGATACCCGAGGTGCGAGGGATCGTAGTTGAAGCCGAAGCGGCGGTGCCCCTTGACGGCGGCGACTGCGCGCTGGGCCGAAGCGATGTCGAAGGCGATCTCCGTCGGGTGCACCTCGAGGGCGAAGTTCACGTTCAGCTTCTCGTAGGCGTCGAGGATCGGGGTCCAGCGCTTGGCGAAGTCGACGAAGCCCTTCTCCCAGTGGACCTGCGAGGTCGGCGGGAAGGCGTAGAGCGTGTGCCAGATCGAGGATCCCGTGAAGCCGTTGACCACGGCGGGCGTCGCGTCGCCGGCCTTGCGGCCCGGCTTCGCGTCCATGAAGGCGCGGGCGGCCTTGCCCGTCGCGATCATCTGCCGGGCGGCGCGCTTGCGCACGCCCTCGGGGTCGCCGTCGCCCCAGATCGAGGGAGCGAGGATGGATTGGTGGCGCTCGTCGATCAGATCGCACACCGCCTGGCCGACCAGGTGGTTGGAGACCGCGAAGGCCGTCAGCCCGTGGTCGAGCAGCAGCTGCCACTTGTCGCGGATGTACGACTTCGAGGCGAGCGCGGCATCGACGTCGAAGTGGTCGCCCCAGCAGGCGAGTTCCACGCCGTCGTAGCCCATGCTCTTGACGAGCGGGGCGAGCTTTTCGAGGGGCAGGTCGGCCCACTGGCCGGTGCAGAGCGTGACGGGTCTTGGCATGATGGATGGGACGGGTTGGAGGTTTGAGTTCGGGAACGAAAGGGGAGAGTCCGGGGAGGGGGCTGGAAAACGGGAAAGGGGAGAGAGCGGGGGGCTGGGCCGGGAACCCGGGGCCGGGGCGCCGGGAGTGAATCGAGGAGAGGGCTGCCGGGTTGAAAGTCTTTTCCGTGGGGAATTTTCGTCGCAAGCGGAAACGGACTTTCCAGCGCAGCTGCGACCGCCATGCTGCTGGGGTGGCTGCACCGCGCCGTGGTTTTTCGACCCTGGGTTGCCCGGACCTCTCCCTAGAGGACGTGTTGGCGCTGGGGCGTCGTTTCTCGATTGACGCCGTCGAGCTGCGTTCGCTGGCGGGAACGACGGACCTGCCGGCGCATTTTGCGGCGCAGTATGGTTCGCCCGAGGCCCTCGCCGAACATCTCGCCGGTCGCCGGGCGGCGGGGGAGAAAGGCGGCGCGGCGGATGCGCGCATCGTTGCCCTGGGTACCTCGTTTCGGCTGGTGGGCGCCGGGCCCGGCGACCGCGATGCGCTGCTCGCGCAGGCCCTCTGGGCCGATGGACTGGGCGTGCCGTGGCTGCGGGTCTTCGATGGCGGGCGGGATGCCGATGCGGGGGAGTTGGCGGAGGCCGCTGCTTCGGTATCGTGGTGGCGGGAGGAGCGCCGGCGCCGCGGATGGACGGTGGATCTGATGGTTGAGACGCATGACTCGTTCCTCGATTCCGGACGGCTGGCTCGTGCGGCGGAGCGGTTGCCCGGCCTCGGCATTCTCTGGGATGCGCACCACACGTGGCGCAAAGGCGGGGAAGACCCGCTCGCGACGTGGGCCGCCATCGGTCCGCGGGTCGTGCATGTGCACGTGAAGGACAGCATCGCGGTTCCGACCGCGCGGCACCCCTTCACGTACGTCCTGCCTGGACGCGGGGATTTTCCGATGGGACCGCTGGCCGAGACCCTGCGACGCGCGGCGTTCGCGGGCGTGGTGAGCCTCGAATGGGAACGCCTCTGGCATCCGAACCTGCCCCCCTTGGAGGAAGCGTTGGAGGCCGCGCGGGTCTGGCTCGTCTAGCGGCGCGGGTCCGTTGCCATAATTCCCGGTTTCTGCGCTTGCGCTTTGCGGTCCGCGGGACTCGGTGGAGGCGCCGTGTCCGAAGCTCCCGTGTCTCCGTCGTCCGCCGTGCCTGCCCCAGGCGTGTGCACGCGCGTGCTGCCGTGGGGGGAGATGCTTCCGCAGGCCGCGGCGGGGTGGTTGGCGGCGGGGTGGGAGCCGACGCAGCCCTTGGACCTGTCCGGGTGGCTGGTGGTCGTGCCGACGCGGCAGGCGGGTCGCCGACTCCGCGAGGCGCTGGCCTGGCGGGCCCATCAGCAAGGGCAGGCCGTCTTTCCACCCCGCGTGGTGGCGCCGGAGGGGCTGACCTCGCTGCTGCTTCCGGCGGCCCGGGGCGTGTACGCCGAGGCCACGCGGGCGGAGCAGTCCCTCGCGTGGATCGAGACTCTCCTCCAAATGGAGCCGGAGCATTTCCCCGACGTTTTTCCCCTCGCGCCGCCGACGCGTTCGTTCAGTTGGGCGCGGGGCCTCGCTTCGCGCCTGATGGTGCTGCAGACGACGCTGGCCGAGGCCGGTCTGCGCATGGGGGACGTGGCCCGGCTGGCCGGCGGGGCTCCGGGAGACTTTCCGGAGGAGGCGCGTTGGCGGCAGCTCGGGGAACTCGAACAGGCCGTGGATCGCCGGCTCGCCGCCCGCCAGCGCCGCGCCCCACAGGCCGCGCTGGCGGCGGGGGCGTCGGCCGAGGCGGCCGTCCCCCCGGGCGTGCGGCGCGTCGCGGTCATCGCCACCCCGGACCTGACGCCGCTCGCGAGCCGGCTGCTCGAGCGCCTCAGCGAGCGCGTGCCGGTCGAGATCGTGATCTTCGCGCCGGAAGCCGCACCGGGAAACGATGCGCACCTCTTCGATCCCTGGGGGCGCCCGCGTCCGGAGACCTGGGCCGACCGCACGCTCGACTGGCCTGACTTCGCGGACCGCGTGCAGCTCTGTGCCGACCCCACGATGCAGGCGGCGCGGATGGTCGACCGAGTCCGTCTCTACCCGAAGCCCGAGGGACACATCGCCCTCGGGATCGCGGATGCAGACGTGCTCGGCGCGCTGGAGCCGGCCCTCAAGCGGGCCGGCATCACCGCTTACAATCCGGCCGGCCGCCCGCGGCGCCGGGACGGCCTCTATGCGCTGCTCAATGCCCTCGCGGCCTTTGCGCGCGGGGCGGACTGGGAGGCGACCACGACGCTCCTCCGGTGCCCTGATGTGCTTTCGTGGCTTGAGTCGGAAGGACGGGCTGAGGGGGAAGCCGGGCTCTCGGTGGTGGCGTTGCTGGAGCAGATCGACGCCATTGGCTCCGATCACCTGCCGCCGGATCTTGCGGCGGCCCGGCAGTGCGCGAGCGCGGAGCGTCCGGAAGGCGAGTATCGGAAAAACAGCGACACCGCGCTGGCCGCACTCCGGGTCCTCGAAGACCTGCGGAAGCGGCTCGTGGCGGGTTCGTTTCCGGGCAACGCGGCGGACGTGCTGCAGACGCTCTTTGCAGCGCGGAGCATCGAGACGGACTCGGAGCTCTTCGCCTCGGCCGAGGCCTGGACCGAGACGGCGCGCGAGGTGGGCCGGGCGCTCGAGGCCTTCGACGGCGCGGCGCGGACCCTGGGGGATGCGTGGGAGTTCGCGCTGGCGCAGTTCAGCGAGCGCACCTGCTTCGAGCAGAAGCGTGACGGCGCGCTGGAGCTCAACGGCTGGATAGAGTTGCTTTGGGAGGACGCCCCGCACCTCGTCGTGGCCGGGCTCAACGAGAAGCACGTGCCGGAGACGATCGTGGGCGACGCCTTCCTGCCGGAGCAGCTCCGGGAGCGCATCGGCCTCCGCACCAACGCCCAGCGCTTTGCGCGCGATGCCTACCTCCTCCACGCGCTCGCCGCGCCGCGCATGGGATCGCGCGGACGGCTCGACGTGCTCGTCGGCAAGGTGTCCGCCGACGGAGAGCCCCAGCGTCCCTCGCGCCTGCTCCTGCGCTGCCGCGATGCGGAGCTCCCCGGGCGCATTGAGCGTCTGTTCGACGAGATCCGCGCCCCGCAGGCCAGCCTGCCCTGGACCCGCGCCTGGCGCCTGGCCCCGCCCCCGCCCCCGCCGGAGTGGGTGCCGCACCTTTCGGTGACGGCCTTCCGCGACTGGCTGGCTTGCCCCTTCCGCTTCCGTTTGCGGAGGATCCACCGGATGCGACCGGTCCCGTTGGACAAGGCGGAGCTGGATGCGCTCGGTTTCGGCAACCTCGTGCACCTCGCGCTGCAAGCGTTCGGTGAACCCGACTGCCGTGACTGCACGGATCCCCGGCGGCTGGCGGAGGCCTTGCTTGCGCGGTTCGAGTCGGCGGTCCGCTCCTTCCACGGGGAACGCCTCACGCTCCCGCTGATGGTGCAATTCGAGTCCGCTCGGCAACGCCTCCGGGCGGCGGCCGAGCAGCAGGCCGAACAGCGTCGGCAGGGCTGGGTGATCGACCGCATCGAGCATGGCATCGAGGTCGAGATCGGTCGGATCACGGTCACTGGCTCGGTCGACCGCATCGAGCGCAACGAGCATGACGGGAGGGTGCGCGTGATTGATTACAAGACCTCGGATAAAGGGGATCCGCCGCGGAGCGCTCACCTCCGGCGACCGGGGGCGGATGACGACTGGCGCGATCCGTGGCAGCGGGTGACGGATGGCGGTGACGAGTGGATCTGGAAGGACCTCCAGCTGCCGCTGTACCGGCGCGCGTTGTTGGAGCGCTACGGCCCGGCGCTCACCTGTGCGTATTTCACGCTGCCGAAGGCGGTGGGGGACACCGCGATCACGGAGTGGCCAGACTTGACCGGTGACCTCCAGGCGGCGGCGGATCGCTGCGCGGATGGCGTGGTGGAGGCGGTCCTGGCGGGGCGGTTCAGCCCGGTCGTTGAGCAGTCGCCGGATCGGGATGACTATGCCGAATTGTTCCATCGCGGCGCGGCGGCGAGCCTGCGGGACGAAGGAGGAGGCTCTCCGTGAACACGGTGGTCAACACCGCGATCCTTGCGTCGGCCGGCTCCGGCAAGACCTACGCGTTGACGAACCGCGTGGTGGCGTTGCTCGCGCGTGGTGCGTCCCCGGAACGAATCGTGGCGCTGACCTTCACGCGCAAGGCGGCGGGGGAGTTCTTCGACGAGATCCTGAAGAAGCTGGCGCAGGCGGCCGGCAGCCCGAAGAAGGCGGCGGAGCTGGCGGCCATGATCGGTCAACCCGCGCTGGGCCCGGCCGATTTCCTCCGCCTGCTGCGGCGGGTCGTCGATGCGATGCCGCGGCTGAACCTCGGGACGCTGGACAGCTTCTTCGCGCGGATCGTCCGGAGCTTTCCGCTGGAACTCGGCTTGGGCGGGGATCTGGAGATCCTGCATGAACATGCGGCGCAGCGGGAGCGTCGGCGGGTGCTCCGCACGCTCTTCACGGCCGCGGGCGAGCCCGATGCGGCGCAGCAGGAATTCATCGAGGCCTTCAAGCGCGCGACCTTCGGCCTCGAGGAGAAGGGCTTGGCGGATCGGCTCGACAAGTACCTCAACGACTACGCTGGCATCTACCTTGCGGCTCCGCTGGCCGACGTGTGGGGCAACCCCGCGCGCATCTGGCCCGGCGGCTTCGCCCCGGTCCAAGCGACGCTGAGCCTTGAGGACGCGCTGGCCGGGCTCCGCCGCCAGATCGCCGGGGCGGCGGCGTTGCGTGAGAACCAGCGGGCGCGGCTTGAGCGGGTGATTGCGGAGGCGACGGACTGGCGCCCCGGGGCCGAACTCGATGGGGCCTTGAAGGACCTGCTCGGAAAGCTGGTCGATCAGCTGCCCGAGTTGCGGGCCGGCCGAGGCCAGATCACGATCGAACGGGTCAAGTTTTCCCCGGATCCGGCGTTCGCGGCGGCGCTCGTGGCGTTCGCGGACGCGATCATCGGCGCCGAGTTCCGGCGGCGGCTGGAGACCACCCAGGGTCTGTTCGCCCTGCTTCGGACCTACGAGCAGCGCTATCACGACGCGGTGCGGCGGAACGGCCGGATGACCTTCGCCGACGTCGAGCGCCTCCTGCGGCCGGATGCCGGCGGGCCGTTGCTGGAGTCGGGTGCGGACGAGGCGGCTGAGGAGGCGGGTGAGCGTCGGCTGGCGATCGACTGGCGACTGGACGCGCGGTTTGATCACTGGCTCCTCGACGAGTTTCAGGACACCAGCCACGGCCAGTGGACGGTCCTGCGGAACCTGATTGACGAAGTGGTGCAGGATCCGGAGGGGGCCCGGTCATTCTTCTACGTCGGCGACGTGAAGCAGGCGATCTACGCGTGGCGCGAGGGCGACTCGCGCCTGTTCCGCGAGATTCTCCATCACTACAACCAGGCGAATCCCGGGGCGATCCAGGAGCAGGAGCTCAACGCCTCGTGGCGATCGGGCCCGGCGGTGATCGCGGCCGTCAACCGCGTGTTCGGCGACCGCGCTGCGCTCGGGCAGGTCATGTCCGGTGCGGCCGCGGCGGCGTGGTCGCAGGAATGGCGCGAGCACACCTCGGCGCGCCCCTCGTTGGGCGGCGTGGTGGAAGTGCGCTGGGCGGAGGATGAGGAGGGACGCTTCGCCGAGACCCTGCGGATCCTGCAGGAGACCGACGCGCTGGCCCGCGGCCTCAGCGTCGCGGTGCTGGTCGAGAAGAACGACACCGGCAGCGCGCTGGCGGATTACCTGCGCCGTCAGGGTGGGCTGCCGGCGGTGGCGGAAAGCGACCTCACGGTATGCACGGACAACCCCTTCACGGCGGTGCTGCTGGCGATGCTGCGCGCGGCGGCGCATCCCGGCGACACGCTGGCGTGGGGACACGTGTGCATGACCCCCTTGGCGGCGGTCCTCGCGGAGCACGGGGTGACCACGCGGGAGGCGCTGGCCCGACGACTGCTGCGGGAGATCCACGCGAACGGATTTGCGGCGACGCTGGAGCACTGGGTGGAGGCGTTGGCGGCGCGGCTCGATCCGTCGGACGAGTTCAGCCGGCTGCGCGGTCGGCAACTCGTGGAGGCGGCGCGTGACTTCGACGACTTGGCCAGCCGGGACGTGGTGGAGTTCCTCCAGTACGCCGAGCGACACAAGGTTCGGGATGCGGACACGGCGGCGGTGGTGCGGGTCCTGACGATCCACAAGGCGAAGGGCCTGGGCTTTGACCTCGTGATTCTCCCGGATCTGGAAGGCGGTTTTGGGGCCCGGCGCTCGTCGTTGGCGGTGAAAAAGGCGCCGGACCGGAGCGTGTCCTGGATCCTCGAGGTGCCGGTGAAGGTCTTCGCCGACAGCGATCCCGTGCTGACGGAGTACAAGGAGGAAGCCGCGGCGCAGTCGGCCTATGAGTCCCTGTGCAAGCTGTACGTGGCGATGACCCGGGCCAAGCGGGCGATGTACCTCGTGGTGGAACCGTTGGCGGAAGGGTCCCGGAAGCGGGACTTCCCCTGGCTGCTGCGGGAGACCCTCGGGCCGGCGTACGTGGAAGGGGACGTCCGCTGGTATGCCGACCTGCAACCCGAGCCCTCGGAGCCGCCCCACGATGGGGTGGCGAAGGTGGAGGCGGCGCCGGCCCCGGCGCGGCTGCCCGCGCGCACGCCCTCGGGCACGGAGCGCAGCGTGCTCACCGGCGCGCAAGCCTTCGCGTTGTCCGCGTCGGCCGGGGCGGAGCGGGGCACCGCCGTGCACGCATTGCTCGCGGAGGTCGCGTGGCGGCGCCCGGGGGAGGGCGCCGTGTCCTCGGAACTTTGGAGTCAGGCGGATCCGAGCGTGCGGGCCGAAGCGCAGGCGTGCCTCGATGCGCCCGCCCTGGCGGAAGTCTTCGCTCGGCCGTCCGGAAGTCTGGCCGAAGTGGACCTGTGGCGCGAGCGGGCCTTCGAAGTGGTGCTCGACGGGCACTGGATCACCGGGATGTGTGACCGCGTGGTGATCGTCCGGGAACCGGGCGGCGTGGCGCGGCGCGCGTGGGTGTGGGATTTCAAGACCGACCGCGTCGGGGATCGCGCTGGGGCCCTGCGGACGGCGGAACGCTACGCCGAGCAACTCGGGCTTTACCGCCGGGTGGTCGCGAAACTCGCCGGATTGGAGGGCGAGGACATCCACTGCGGCCTCGTTTTTACCCAGATTCGGGACTGGGTTCCGGTGGGCTGAATCACGCGGTTGGGAAAATGAGCTTTACAGCCGCGGGGTGGCACGGCACCTCTTGACGTTTCAATTCTCACACCATGGGCAACCTGAAGAAGAAGCGTCGTCTGAAGATGAACAAGCACAAGCGCCGGAAGCGCTTGAAGTCGAATCGTCACAAGAAGCGCACGTGGCAGAAGTAGACCGCGTTTAAACCGACGCTTCGGTGGCCTTGGGGCCCCGTTATTCCGACCCGCCGCTCTCAAGCGGCGGGTTTTTCTTTTTTTTCACAGCGGCGAGGGTGGGGCGGGGTAGATAATTAAAGCAATTTAAAATCGTGTAGCGTAATTATCTATTTGACAGTAGTTTAAGTGACTAATCCGAGTTTTTTCGGAGGTATAAGCAGTTTCTGGGGTGAGCTGGGGAGGTATCCTCAGTCAGAACGCGGCTCAAACGAGACGCCTGGGGGGCAAAACCTAGGCTAACCTTCGGGGCACCCGTGCCGAATAGGGGTTCGGCGCCTGCTCATGCTCTTTTCCCAAAAGGCCAAAGGATTCTTCGTCGATTACAACGAAAACGGCGTTTTCGTTGCGCGGACGAGTGCGCCCAAACCGCCCTTCGTCGTGGAGGAGATGCGGGAGGTGGCCAAGGATAACGCCGCCGGCTTGGCCGAAGTGTTGAAGCAGTTGCAGCCGAAGCGCTCCCGGTCGGGCTACGTGCATGCGACGGTCGGGATGCACTCGGAGAAGCGTTTCCTGCGCCGGGCGACCGTGGATCTGAAGCGGGTGAAGGAGATTGGCTACCTCGATGAGGTGCTGCAGACGCAGTTCCGGATCGAGCCGGAGAAGTACATGGCGGCTGCGCTTCGGCCCAACGATGGTGGCGAATACGACGCGGCGAACGCGACGAGCAAGGATGTCGTGCTGTGCGGCATTCCGTCCGACGAGATCGTGGCCTTCCAGGACTCGCTTCTCGCCAAGGGGATCTACCCGGACCGGTTGGAGATGACCTCGCTGTCGTGCCTCGGCGCGCTGGCGGACTACATCTCGTTCACGCGCTCGAAAGTGCCGACGCTCGTCTTGGAGCTGGGTTTCGACAGCACGCACTCATTCATCCTGTCATCGGCGGGTATCGATGCCTCGCGGCCCTTCCCGATGGGGCTGTCCTCGATGATTCCGGTGGTGCAGAAGGAGCTCGGATTGAAGGACGAAGATTCTGCCAAGCGGCTCTTCTTCTCCAACACCTTCGATTTCACGGGCATGGGGGCGCAGCTGATCCAGCGCCTGATCCGTGAACTGCAGTCGTCGATCGGATTCTACGAGGTGCAGACGGGCCTGACGATCGGCCAGATGGTCTGCATCCAGTTCCCGCCGAAACTTGCTTGGATCGCCGACGTCGTGGCCAACGAACTCGGGATCAAGATGCTCCAGCCCGACTTGGTGACGTGGCTGAGTGCCCGTGACGTGACGCTTTCCGACTCGGTGCATGCCTACGCTTCCGATCCGCGCTGGCTCGGGGTGCTCAGCCTGATGGTCAACTACGATGCTCACGCTCCTGAAACGAAAGCCTGAGAAGGCCCGCGCGCCCCTGGTGCCGGCGTGGCACCCGAACTTCCGCAATTTCCAGCGGTTGCCCGACACCAAGCCGGTCCGGACCGTGTTCTTCGTGAACGGTTTGGCCGTCGTGGTGGCATTGAGCCTCCTCCTCTACGTCGCGTACCAGGAATACGCGCTGCTCACCGTCAACCGTCAGCTCGCCGACTTGGAGGTCCAGATCGAGCGCGACCAAAAGCTCAGCCGGCAGGCGGTCACGTTGTTCAAGCAGTTCCAGGAGGAGGAAAAGAAGATCCTCGATCTGGAGACCTTCCTCCGCAGTCCCGTGGCGATGTCGGATCTCATGTTGGAGATCGGGCGTACGCTCCCCAATCGCATCGCTTTGCGCAGCGTCGCCTACCGTGACAACGGGGTGGTGATCCGCGGCATGGTGCGCGGGGCGGGCGACCGGGCGAGCGGCGAGGTCAGCACCTACGTGGACCTGTTGCGCCGCGACCGCGTGTTCGCGGGTCTTTTCGGCAATATTTCCCAGACGTCGCTGGCGCGGGATCCGCAGAGCGGGCGCATGACGTTCGAGTTGTTCCTCAAGTTCAAGAGCGCTCCTGCGCCTGCCGCCAAATGAGTCTCAAGACCGAAGATCTCGTCGCGGGAATCAAGAAGTACCCGATCATCGTCGTCTCGGTGCTGCTCGCCGTGGGCCTCGGGCTTTCGCGGCTGTACCGGCAGGATCTGCTCCCGACCGCCCTCGCGTTGCTCGAGGAGCGCACGACGGTGGGAAATCGGCTCAAGCTGAACGTGGTCAACTCCGCCCAACTCGCGGAACAGCGCGAGGCCCTGATCGCGGCCAACGCCGCCGTCTCCGCGCGGCTGATCCGCCCCGCTGAACTGGCCAACAACCAGCAGTTCTTCTACCGCATCGAGGCGGAGACCGGCACCCGTTACAAGGATCTCAAGCAGCTGCCGCCGGTCAACGCGGTCAAGGGAAGCACGGCGTACGTGGCCGTCCCCTACAATCTGATCGTCGAAGGCAACTATGGCCAGCTGTTGAGCTACCTCCGGCGCCTGGAAAACAGCGCTCCTTTCTGTCGGGTCTCCAGCGCGACGCTCTCGCGCGAGTCCAACGACATCAACGATCCGATGGTCACGCTCACGCTCGGGATTGAGTTGCTCGGGCAACCCTGATCATGCACGCCCTCCTCCTCTCTTCGCTCTTCCGCCTCTCCCGCTCCGGGAGTTTTGCGGTCATTTGCTTCCTGCTGGCGGGACTGTGCTCCTCCGCGATGGCGCAGCGCAAGTCCAACTCGGACCTCACTCCTCCGGCGCGCCGTGCATCAACCGTCGAGCTCGCCGCCCGCCTCGCCGCCGCTCCCGAGATTCCCCGGCTCCCCGCGAAGTCCGTCAATCCGTTCAGCCCGGCCGGCTGGGATGCACCGGATCCCGAGGAGCAGCGCCTCGCCGCCGAGGCGGCGGAGAACGCGCGCCGGGCGGGCCTCGCCGCCCAGTCCCGCGTCCCGGCGCGCAGCGCCTTCGCCTCGGTCGCCAACGCCATCCAGCCTTCCGGCGTCGTGCTCCTCGGCGGTCAACCGACCCTCCTCATCCGCGGCCGCCGCGTGCGCGTCGGCGACAGCCTGTCCGCCACGTTCGAGGGTCGCTCCTACACCGTGACGATCACGGCCATCACCCGAGACAGCTTCACCCTCCGCATGAACGGAGAGGAACTTACCCGTCCCATCAAATCAGGAACCAAACCATGAGAACCCGCTCGCTGATCCTCGCGCTGCTGGTCGCCACCGCCCTGCCGATGCTCCGCTCGCAGGTCGAGGCGACGGCCAAGCCCGAACAAACCCCGGAATCGGCCCCCGCCACGGCGGAGGTTGTCCTCGCCGACCAGGCGCCCATCTCCCTCTCCGGCAAGTCCAAGGACACGCTGTCGGTCGACTTCCCCGACGAGGAGATCCGGACGATTCTGCGCAACGTCGCCGACTTGTTCGAGCTAAACCTCGTTATCCCGGAGACGCTCCAGGGCAAGACGTCGATCAAGCTCCGCGATGTCACGTGGCGCCAAATCTTCCAAGTGACGCTCAGCCCCGCCGGCTACACGTTCATCGAGGAGGGCAATATCATCAAGATCGTCACCACCGAGTCGCTCAATCTCGAGCCGGTGAGCACCGACGTCTACGTGATCAACTACGCCAAGGCTGAGGACATCCGCAAGTCGATCGAGCCCCTCGTCGACACCGCCGCCGGCGGTCGACTCATCGTCGACTCCCGCTCCAACGCCCTCGTGATTTCCGAGCGCCCGACGCGCATGCAGCGGGTCCGCGCCATCATCGAGCGCCTCGACCGCGCCACCGAACAGGTGATGATCGAATCCAAATTCATCGAGGTCACCGACCGCGACGTGAAGAATCTTGGCGTCAAGTGGGACTCCCTCGTCGGCTACGAGGTCAGCGGTGGTCCGTTCAACCAGACCTTCAATCGCTCGCGCGATGGCGGCTACTCCACGGGCTCCGACTCCCGTTCGGGCTCTGCCAACAAGAGCAGCTCAGGCACCTCCTCAGCCACCGGCTCCAAGAGTGAGGGTTCCGCGTCCAACGACGGCAACGCCTCCTCGGTGAACGGCGCGGTTTCGAGCCGCTCCAACACGGGCAGCTCTTCCCTGCTTTCCAACACGGGCGAGTCCAAGTCCGTCGGCGAGTCCAGCAACGCAGTCAACAGTGCGCTCGACGCCTTCCAGACGCTCACCAACGGGGGAGCCACGGGCCGCGTCAGCTCCGCCGTGTTCGATGCCGCCCAGTTCAAGCTGGTGCTGAGTGCCTTGAGCACCCTCAGCGACATCAAGATCGTTTCCAACCCGACGGTCGTCACGCTGAACAACACGGAGTCGTCGATCAACGTGGGCGAGGAATACCCGATCCCGAACTACACCTACAATCAGGAGCGCGGCACGTTCGAAGTCTCCGGCTTCGTCTACCGTCCGATCGGTATCATCCTCAAGGTGACACCGCAGGTGAACGGCCAGGGCTTCATCCGCATGAGCGTCGAGCCCGAGGTCAGCCAGCGCAATGGCGAGACGTCCTTCGGCGGCGCCGGCGGTGCTTCCATCCCGATCATCGCGACCCGCAAGGCGAAGACGCAGGTCTCGCTCAAGGACGGTCACACGATGGGCCTGGGCGGCCTGATCACGTCCCGCGCCGAGACCGGTGCGACCAAGGTCCCCGTGCTGGGCAGCATCCCGGTGCTGGGCCGGGCGTTCCGCTCGAACAACCACGACAAGCAGTCGACCAACCTGCTCATTTTCATCACCGCGAAGACGGTCTCGGCCGACGGCGCCGCCGTCGGCGAGGTCTTCGATCCCCGAGCGGTCCGCTCCAGCGGCCTGCGCAAGGACGAGTTGCCCGGCTATCGCGATGGTTCCGATCCGTTCGTCTCGGACACCCCGGCGACGGACTCCGGCCGCAAATCCACGTCCAAGCCCTGAGCCCGGGAGGTCCCTCCCTCCGCTCACTCCATCCCCAACCGATGCGACCATGAAATCCCTTCTTCGCGCTCTCCTTGGCTGCTGGCTCCTCGTAGCCGCAGTCTCGGCGGCCCGAGCCCAGGTCCTCTCTGTGGACGTGGTGCTGCCCGGTAACGAGGCCAGTGGCCCCGCCGGAAGCCCCGTCCAACTGCAGGCCCGGGTCACCGGCACCGCCAGCCTCTACAACACCCAGTTCTTCGTGAACGGCTCGCCCGTCACGCTGCTGATCAACCACTCGTCGTCCCTGCTGCCGTCCGCGCTGCCGTCGACGTTCGCCCAGTGGACGCCGCCGCAGCCGGGTGTGTACTTCATCACCGCCAACTCCACCGACGCCATCGGCAACCGGGCGTCGTCCCTCGCCGTCCGCTACTTCGCGACCGGCACCGTGGTGTCCAACCCGCTCCAAAACACCCTCGTGCCGATCGGCTCGTCCGTCGTCATCAAGGCCGACGCCACACCCGCGTCCGGCTTCGTGCGACAGATCGAGTTCTTCGTCGACGGCGTCAGCCAGGGCATCGACGAGACCGCTCCGTACTCGATCCTCTACACGCCGCCGGCTTCGCCGACGACGCATTCGATCACCGCCGTCGCGACGGACAACAATGGCAACCTTCTGCCCACGACGGCACCGGTGCTGATCAACAGCGTGACGCCGATCGGACTCCTGCCGACGGTCTCCGTCGCCAGCCCGGCCAACGACACCGCGCTGCGGATCCCCGACTACTCCCAGAGCGCCTCCGCCGCGATTCCGATCAGCGTGATCGCGAACGACGCCGACGGTGTCGTCTCCAAGGTCGAGATCTACGTCGACGGCGTGCTCGTCAGCGTCGATCAACAGTTCCCGTACGGCTTCCTCTGGCAACCTCAGGCCACTGGCTCCTACCGCATCGCCGCGCTCGCCTTCGACGACAAGAACAACGTCGTCGCTTCGAGCTCGAACCGCGTGACGATTTCCGCGCCGCCGACCGTGACGCTCACGTCTCCGGCCGAGGGGGCAACCTTCTCCGCCGGGGCGCCCGTGACGCTGACCGCCAACGCCAGCGACTCCGATGGCACGGTCACGTCCGTGCAGTTCTTCGCGGATGGCGTGCTGATCGGTGACGACGCCACCGCCCCGTACAGCGTGGCCTGGACCCCGGTCCAGAAGCGCGACGGGACGTTCACGTTCCTCACCGCGCTGGCAACCGACAACTTCGGCATCACCACGCTCTCGAAGTCGGTCAACGTCACGGTCACCGGATCCGGTGGCGGCGGCGGCAGCAGCATCGGCCTCACCCCGAGCGTCTCCCTGACGGCTCCGGGGGCGGGCACGCGCATCCGCGCGGGCGATACCATCACGCTCAGTGCCTCGGCGACCGATCCGGATGGCAACATCCTCTCGGTGCAGTTCTTCGCCAACGGCCAGAGTGTCGGTTCCGATACGACGTTCCCCTATTCGACCACATGGACGCCGACCAGCCTCGGAGCCTACGCGCTCGTGGTAAAGGCGCTCGACAACGATGGCAACGTGTCCTCGTCCACCGTGCCCGTTGATGTCGTTGCACCCAGCGCCGGCCTGCCTCAGGTGGCCTTGGTCTCTCCGGTCGACGGTGCACTCGGCACCGTCGGTGCCCCCGTCGCCTTGGCCGCCACCGCGGTCGACAGCGACGGCACGATTACGTCCGTGGAGTTCTCGGTCAGCGGCGAGGCCATCGGCACCGCCCGTGCGTTCCCGTACGTCGTCGCTTGGGTTCCCTCCGCTCCCGGAATCTACTCGGTCACGGCCACGGCCACCGACAACGCCGGTAACCGCACCGCCTCCCCGGTGGCAACGGTCACGGTCAACCCCGCTGTGGGCAATGTGCCGGTCGCAAGCTTCCGGTTCAATGAACCCAGTCGCGGGGTGGACAACCAGCCGACCGATGCGGACTTGCTCAAGCCCGTGGACGTCGCCTACGGCTCGAAGCTGATCCTCGCCGCCAGCGCGGTTGACGAGGGCGGTACGGTCACCAATGCCACGTTCTTCATCAATGGTCGTCGGATCGCCTCGGTGAGCGCCGCACCGTTCTATACGGTGACGTCGTTGGACACGCTCAGCAGCGTGATCGCGACGGTCGTGATCACGGATGACTCGGGCAACGTCACCAGTGCCGCTCCCTTGGCTATCCGCACCATCCCGTCCACCGGGGCGGCACCGCTGGAGGTCAAGCTCGCGAGCCCGATGACGGGTGGCAGCTACACGGCGGGCGGCCAGATTGTCTTCGCGGCTTCGCACAATGCGGGCAACCGTCCGCCTCCGGTCATCGACTACTACGTCAATGGCGCGATCTTCACGACCGTGAGCGCCGAGCCGTTCACCACGAACCTCGGCATCACCCGCCCGGGAACCTACGACATCCACGCGGTGCTGCGCTCGGACAACCGCACGACGGTCTCCGCGCCAGCGCGGATCACCGTGAAGGCGGGTTCACCGCCGAAGGTGTCGATGACGTCCCCGAGCAGCGGGTCGGCGTCGCCCCTTGGCCGCGGTCTCACCGTCACGGCCAGCGCCTCCGACGTCGATGGCATCATCTCCGAGGTGCAGTTCTTCGCGAACGGAGCGCCGATCGGCACCGTCAAGGCGGCTCCCTACACCGTGTCCTTCACGCCACCCTCCCCGGGTGTCTATCGGATCACCGCCTTGGCAAAGGACAGCAGCGGCCAGCAGACCATGTCGGCGCCGGCAGCGGTCCTGGTGAACTCCGAGACCACGGCCATGGGCTCGGACACGATCTACACCGGGAACTTCTCGTCGGGCACCGAGTCGGGCCGGATCACGCTCATCAACACCGGTGGTCAGACCGCCGTGGCCATCGCCCAGACCAACGGACCGACGCCGAAGTTCTACTTCTACCAAGGCATCACCGTGGATTCCGGGAATGGCTTCAGCCTCGCCGATGCGAACGGGGCGTCGCTGATCAGTGGCCGCTTCTCGGACACCGGGGCGACGGGAACGTTTGACGGAGGCAGGGCGTCGTTCATCTCGCCGCTGACCTTCGGAACGAGCGCTGTCGCGGTGCCCTCGGGCCTGTACAACGGCAACCTCACGGGTCGTGCCTCAAGCACCGTCGTCGGCATCGTCGGTGCCGACGGCACCCTCTCGCTCTATGTGGCGGACGGGACGGCACGTGATGCCGGTTCGGGTGGGGTGAGCGCCTCGGGCGGATTTGCGTTCAACCTCGCTTCCGGAGCCCGCGTCTCGGGCACGATCCAGACGTCGAGCCGCTTCATCTCCGGAACCATCACTGGCGGATCCCTCGCGGGAACGTTTACGGGTGCTTCGTCCAGCGGCGCATCGTTCAGCGATGGTGTGCTGCGCAACGTCTCGACCCGCGGACTCGTGGGCACGGGTGAGCGCGTGCTCGTCGCCGGATTCGTCGTCGCCGGCGACCAGCCGAAGCGGTTGCTGCTCCGGGCTGTCGGTCCGAGCCTCGCGAGCCTCGGTGTGACCGGTGTGCTGGCGAACCCGAACCTGCAACTCTACCGCGGCCAGTCCGTCATCAATCAGAATGATGACTGGGGCAACAATGCCGAGGCGCAGGCCGCGGCGGCTCAGGTTGGCGCCTTCCCGCTGCCGGCCGGCAGCCTCGACTCCGCCCTCGTGGTCACGCTGAACCCCGGCATCTACACTGCCGTGGTTTCGGGAGTGAGCGCGGGTACGGGCGTGGCTTTGGTCGAGGTCTTCGACCTTGACGTACCCGAACCGTTCACCGCCCAGAAGGTGCTGAACCTTTCGACGCGCGGCGACGTCGGTGCGGGCGGCCGCGCGTTGGTGGTGGGCTTCGTGGTCAACGGCACCTCCGCTAAGAAGGTGCTGGTGCGCGCGGCCGGCCCCGTTCTCGGCGCCTTGGGCGTATCCGGCGCCTTGACGGATCCCTTCCTGCGGATCTTCCAGGGATCGACCGTGATTCGCGAGAACGACAACTGGGAGTCGGGCAACAACCTCGCCTTGCTGCGGGAAGGCTCGGCCAAGACCGGTGCCTTCGCCCTCCCGGCTGGCAGCAAGGACGCGGCCCTGCTGCTCACTCTGCCCCCGGGCAGTTACACCGCGCAGGTCTCCGGCGTGGGTGGCACGACGGGCATCAGCCTCGTCGAGGTCTACGAAGTGCCGTAATCGCTGGGGTCGTTTCCCCTGAACGCAAAACCCCGCCCGCGGTCCGGTCCTCCGGTACTGCTGGCGGGGTTTCCGTTTTTGGAGGCCGGTCGCTGGGGACACGCGGCGGGTTGATGCTGTCCTCAGCCCCGGCGCCGTGGCTTCGGTCACCCGGTCAGTCGAGGAACCGTTGGCGCCATTCCGGCCGGAGAGTCTCGCACGAGGAAGGTCGAGGAAACAACCGGCGCCGACGCCGCGCGACCCAAGCGTAGGCTGCGTCCCGAAGGACGCGTGGGATCACGCGGCCGACCGCGGTCCAGCGCCACCGCGGCAACGCGGCCAGGATCCCGAGCACGGCGTCGGAGCGCTGCCGCACCGCACCCTGCGCGTCGATCAGGATCAGCGTGTCGAAGTCGCGGATGGGTAGATCCGCTTCGGTCAGCAGTCGCTGGCCAAGCGGTGATTGCAGCGCTGCGAAGTGGAAGTACCCGGCCGGATCCCGCCGAAGAATCGCCAACACGCTGCGGCTGCACAGCCCGCACACGCCGTCATAGAGCACGAGCGGAAGAGCGGGAGCTGAGAGTGGCGCGCGCGGACCGCGGGGCGACGGCGCGGAGTGATCCGGGTTCGGTTCGGGAGTCGTGGGCAGACCGAGGGGCGGTCGCGGCGAGTCCTCGCTCACCCGATCCCCGCCGCCGGGCCGACCGCCCCCGGACGACGGCGGAAGGTCGGGCGAGGGAGAAACGGCCATGGTGGGACCTTAGCGCCACGTTGCCGGACTGCCAAGTGCCGCTTTGCAGTTGAGCCATCCGTCCGGTCCGAGCAGCCTACGAGCGCCTCAGGGCGCCCCGGCCCGGGCCCATAGCTCAACGGTCAGAGCAGAGGACTCATAATCCTTTGGTTCTGGGTTCGAATC
>CAZEJZ010000008.1:0-22107 GCA_964512415.1 uncultured Opitutaceae bacterium | reverse complement strand
CGCTGCGCCCGCACAACGTCGCGACGCTGCTCCGCACCGGCGGGCGGAACCTTGACCTCGTCCGTTACCTCGTCGCGCAGGCGCTGCAGTCGCTGGAGGGGCAGATGCGGGCGGTCCGGGAATTCTATCCCGCGGCGTGCACGGCCGACTGGCGGTTGGTCAGCGCGGGCATCCGCGTGCAGGCCCTGAAGCCGGCGGACCGGGGGGCGGTCACCTTCGGCACCGAGGTGCTGACCGACTCGCGGCGTTCGCTTGCGGCCCTGCTGGGCGCCTCCCCGGGAGCCTCCGTTTCGGCCAGCATCGCCCGCGAAGTCGTGATGACGTGCTTCCCGCACCTCCTCGAGCACCCTGCCGGGCGCGCGCGGATGCGGGAGATGATCCCCTCTCACGAGGCGGATCTGAAGCAGCCCGCGCAGGCCGCGCTTTTCCGCAAGGTCAGCGCCGAGGCCGAAGCCATCCTCCAAATCGCCCCGTCCGGCGCGATCTAGCCCCTCTCCCATCCCTCGCCGAAAGGCCTCTCACCATGATTTCCCTATCGCAGAAAGTCACCCTCGTCACCGGCGCCGGCTCCGGCATCGGCGCGGCCATCGCCGAGTGCTTCGCCGAGGCGGGCGCGCGGGTCTACGTCGCCGACCGCGACGCCGTCGCGGGCCAGGCCACCGTCGCGCGGATCCTCCAGGCGGGCGGCGAGGCGAGGCTGGCGGAACTCGACGTGACCGACGAGACGGCCGGGCAGGCCGTCATCCGCCGGGTCCTGGCCGAGAACGACCAGCGGTGCGACGTGCTCGTGAACAACGCCGGCATCGGCCATGTCGGCACGATCCTCACCACCGAGACGTCCGACCTTGAGCGGCTCTGGCGGGTCAATCTTCTCGGGGCCTACCACCTCAGCCGGGCGGTCCTCCCCGCGATGATCGCGCGGCGCGCGGGATCCATCATCAACCTGGCCTCGGTGGCCGGGGTCATCGGCATGGAGGCGCGGTTCGCGTACACGATCACCAAGCACGCGATCGTCGGGATGACCCGGGCGATGGCGATGGACCATGGTCCGACCGGGGTGCGGATCAACTGCATCTGCCCCGGACGCACCCAGACGCCGTTCGTCGAGGCGCGGCTGCGGGAGTATCCGAACCCGGACGACTACCGAAAGCAGATGGAGGCCCCGCACGCGCTGAAGCGCATGGCGCGCCCGGCCGAGATCGCCTCGGCGGCGCTGTATCTCGCCAGCGACGCCTCCACCTTCGTCACCGGCAGCGCCATGACGGTGGACGGCGGCTACACGGCCGGGAAGTGACCGAACCCACCGAGGATTTCCCCATGAAGATCATCCGATACCAGGATCCGAGAGGCGCCGTGCGGCAGGCGGCGCTGCAAGCCGACGGCACGGCGCGCGACATTGACGGCGACCTCTTCGGCGCCTTCGCCGTGACGGACCGCGTCGCGGACGTCCGCAAGCTGCTGGCTCCCGTCGAGCCGGTGAACCTGCTCTGCATCGGCCTCAACTACCGCCGGCACTCGGCGGAGGGCAACGCGCCGGTGCCGGAGCGCCCGGTCCTGTTCATGAAGGCCACCACCGCCGTGCAGCATCCCGGCGAGCCGATCGTGCTGCCGCGCCACCTCCGCAGCAACGAGGTCGACTACGAGTGCGAGCTGGCGGTGGTGATCGGCAAACGCTGCAAGAACGTCACCCGCGAGCGCGCGCTGGACTACGTGCTCGGCTACACCTGTGCAAACGACGTCAGCGCGCGCGACTGGCAGATCAAGTGGGGAGGCAGCCAGTGGTGCCGCGGCAAGACCTTCGACACCTTCGCGCCCCTCGGCCCCTGCCTCGTGCTGAAGGACGAGGTCCCCGACCCGGCGGCGCTCAAGATCCGCACGGTCCTGAACGGCGTGGTCATGCAGGACTGGACCTGCGATGACTTCATCTTCGACGTGCCGGCGGTGATCGCGTTCCTGAGCGGGAGCACGACGCTCCTCCCCGGGACGGTGATCCTGACGGGCACGCCGCATGGCGTGGGCTTTGCCCGCAAGCCGCCGGTCTACCTGCAGCCGGGGGACCAGGTGACGGTCGAGATCGACCGCATCGGAGCGCTGACCAACCCGGTGGTGGCCGAGGAGGTCGCAGCGTCGGGTGCCGAGGGTGGTGGACCGACGGGTGCCTGAACAACCGGGGGAACGTCCCGCCGCCTCCGGCGAAACGCCTCCCGCCTCTCTTCCAATCCCATGAACACGAACGCACGGACCCGCGCCGATGCGACCCTGCCGGAGTCGGGGCGCGACGCGGTTGGTCTCCTGAGACGCATGCTCCTCATCCGCCACGCCGAGGAGCGGCTCGCGAAGTCGCACCAGCGCGGGCTGGTGCATGGCGCCTGCCACACCTACGTGGGCCAGGAGGCGGTGGCGGTGGGCGTGTGCGCGCACCTTGCCCGGGAGGATGCCGTCTTCAGCACGCATCGCGGGCATGGCCACGCGCTGGCCAAGGGCCTTGAGCCCGAGGCGCTGTTCGCGGAGCTGTACGGCCGGGAGACCGGCTGCTCGCGGGGCCGCGGGGGCAGCATGCACCTGTTCGCGCCGGAGATCGGCCTGCTCGGCACGAGCGGGATCGTCGGCCCGTGCATCCTGCAGGCGGCGGGCGCGGGCTACAGCTTCAAGCTACGCCGGACCCCGCACGTCGCGGTGGCCTTCTTCGGCGACGGGGCGGTGAACAACGGCGCGTTCCACGAAGCGCTCAACATGGCGAGCATTTGGAACCTCCCCGTCCTCTTCGTCTGCGAGAATAACCAGTATGCCACCGAGGTCCCCTTCGCCTCCGTCGCGGGCAACGCGAGCGTGGCGGCGCGGGGTGCGGCGTACGGCATGCGGGCGGTCGAGGTCGACGGCAACGACGTCCTCGCAGTGGCGGAGGCCGCCCGCGAGGCCGTCGAGCGGGCGCGGGCGGGACAGGGGCCGACGCTCCTCGAGTGCCGGACTTACCGCACCCGGCCGCACGCGGAAGGGATGGGCGACTTCACCTACCGCACCCGGGAGGAGGTCGAGGGGTGGAAGGCCCGGTGCCCGATCAGCCGGCTGCGCGAGCACCTGCTCGCGCAAGGGCTCGCCGGGGCGGACGAGCTGGATGGCATCGTCCGCGACGTGGCTGCGCTGACCGAGGAGGCGCACCGGCGGGCGGAGGCGAGCCCCTCTCCGCCGGCGGACTCGGCGACCCGGCATGTCTACGCGGATGCGCCCCGCGCCGCCCCGCGGGACGTTCCGCCGGAGTCCGCGCCGAGCCGCATGCTCACGTACACCAAGGCGGCGCACGAGGCCTTGAGCGAGGAGATGGCGCGGAATCCCGCAATCTTCGTTCTCGGCGAGGGCATCGGCGCCCGCGGGGGCAACTTCGCCACCACCACCGGCCTGCATGCGCGGTACGGTTCGGAGCGGCTGCGGGACACCCCGATCTGCGAGCGTGGCTTCGTGGGACTCGCCGGCGGCGCGGCGATGAGCGGCGCGCGCCCGGTGGTCGATGGCATGTTCGCCGACTTCCTGCTCGATGGGGTCGGTGAGATCATCAACCAGATCGCCAAGATCCAATACATGAGTAGCGGGCGGCTGAGGATGCCGGTGATCCTGCGCGGATGCATCGGGATCGGCCACTCCGCCGCGACGCACCACTCGGGCAGCTACTACGCGATGTACGCGAACTTCCCGGGCCTGCGCGTCGTCGTGCCCTCGACCCCGCGCGACGCGAAGGGCCTGCTCAAGACGGCCCTGACCAGTGACGACCCGGTGCTCTTCCTGGAGCACCGCGAGGTTCTCGCGCTCAAGGGACCCGTGCCGGAGGAGGAGTACTTCATCGACTTCGGCCGCGCCGCCGTGGTCCGCGCGGGGACTGACGTCACCGTCGTCGCGCTCGCGCTGATGGTGCACCGCACCCTCGAGGCCTGCGAAACCCTCGCGGCGGAAGGCGTTTCCGTCGAGCTCATCGACCCCCGGACGGTCGCGCCGCTCGACGTGGCGACGATCCTGAAGTCGGTCGCGAAGACCGGCGGCGTGGTGATCGTGGACGGGGCGTTCGGGCCGTGCGGCATCGGGGCGGAGATCGCCGCGCAGGTTTCCGATGCGGGATTCGATGAGTTGGATGCGCCGATCCGCCGCCTCAATGGGGCGCATTCACCGACGCCCTACAGCCCGCCGCTCGAGGCGGCCGTGGTGCCCAGCGTCACGTCCATCGCGCAGGCGATCCGCGACCTGGTCGCGGAGTGAAGCCGGAGGAACCTGACATGCCCATTGAGATCGTGGTCCCGAGGCAGGGCTGGTCGATGGACGAAGGCGTGTTCGTCGGCTGGTTGAAGAAGGACGGTGATGCGGTGCGGGCGGGTGAGCCCCTCTTCACCGTGGAGAGCGACAAGGCGGCCTTTGACGTGGAGGCTACGGACGCAGGCGTCCTGAACATCCCGGCCGAGGCGCCGGCGGCAGGTGCGGTGGTCAAGGTGGGCGCGTTGCTCGGCTACCTGCTGGCCGCCGGCGAGGCTCCGCCCGGGGCCGTGCCGCCGGTCGCGCCGACACCCGGGGCGGCCCCGACCGCACCGGTCGCAACGCCGCCGGAGGCGACCGCGTTGCCGGTCCCAGCGGAGTCCGCGTCACTGCTCCCGGCGGAGTCCGCGCCGCGGGCCGCTGCGGCCGCGCCGCTCCGGTCGAGCCCCCGCGCGCGCCGCGCGGCCGAGCGCTTGGCGGTCGACCTTGGCACGCTGACGCCCTCCGGCCGCAGCGGCCGCATCGGCGAGCGCGACGTCCTGGCCGCCCGTCCGGCGGCCCATGGGCGCGAGCTCCCGGTCACCGTCCTCCGGCGCACGATCGCGGAACGGATGATGCAGAGCCGCCGCGACACGGCTCCGGTCACGCTGACCTGCCGCTGCGACGCCACCCAGCTCGTCGCGACGCGGCGGGTGCTCAAGGCCGCCGGCGTGGGCGTGGTGCCGTCCTACACGGACATCGTCGCGAAGGCGGTCGCGGACGTGCTGCCGAGACACCCGTTGATGGCGGCCCGCTGGGAGCGCGACCGGATCATGCTCCCGGAGGCTCTTCACATCGGGATCGCGGTGGACACCGAGCACGGCCTCTTGGTCCCGGTCGTCCGCGACGTGGCGAGACGGAGCCTGCTCGACGTGGCGGCGCGATCGCGGGAACTGGTCGAGGCGGCGCGGGGCCGGCGGATCAGGCCGGACGACCTGCAGGGGGGCTGTGTCACGTTCACGAACCTCGGGGGGTTCGGCATCGAAGCGTTCACGCCGATCATCAATCCCCCCGAGACGGCCGTCCTTGGCCTTGGGGCGATCCTCCGCGAGCCGGTCGTCCGGAAGGACGACACCCTCGGCGTGCGGGATCAGATGACGCTGAGCCTCACCTTTGATCACCGGGTGGTGGACGGCGCTCCCGCCGCGCGGTTCCTCCAGGACCTCTGCCGCCGGCTCGAGTCATTTGGGGAAGCCGGATCCGGCGACCCGGACGCCGCTTCCGCATGACCACGCGCTTCACCAGCACCATGATTGCCTCCCTTGCTCCCTCCAGCCCGCCGGTGTCGGTCGCCGGCTCCAGCCGCATTTCCCCGCAAATCCCATGAACGCAGACCTTCAAGGCCAAGTCGCCCTCGTCACCGGAGCCGCTGGCGGCATTGGTCAGGCCATTGCCCGGACCCTTGCCGCGAACGGCGCGCGCGTCGTCTATGCCGACATCGACGGGGACGCGGCGCGCGCGTGTGCGGCGGCGACGCCTGGTGCGATGGCGGTGCGAATGGACGTGACGGATGAGGTGGAGGTGGAGTCCGCGATGGTGGAAGTCATGCGGGCCTGCGGCCGTCTCGACATCCTGGTGAACAACGCGGGGGTGAACTCCCTGGTGCACCGCGTGAACATCGACCAGTTTCCGCTGGCGGAGTGGGAGCGCATCCTGAAGGTGGACCTCACCGGGCTGTTCCTGGTGAGCCGGTCCGGGGTGCGGCGCATGGTGGGAGGACGTGGAGGCCGGATCATCAACATCGCCTCGGTGCTTGGGTTGGTGCCGGCGCGCCTCCAGTCGCCCTACGTCGCGGCGAAGGCGGGGGTGGTGAACCTCACGCGCTCGATGGCGCTCGAACTCGGCCCGCAGGGCATTCGGGTGAACTGCATCGCGCCGGGGTCGATCCTCACGGAAGGCACGAAGAAGCTGTTCTACGCGCCGGACGGGAAGTTCAGCGAACGCGTGCAGGCGCTGCTCGCGCACATACCGCTGGGCCGCCCCGGCAACTGTGAGGAGATCGCGAACGCCGCGCTCTTCCTCGCGGCGCCGGAAAGCTCGTACATCAACGGCGCGATTCTCCCCGTGGATGGCGGCTGGCTGGCGGGGTACATCCGGGACTTCTGAGGCCGTGGATGGGAACGCCCTTGCATTCGGCCGGCGCGGCGGTGCGGCGGTGCGCCGTGGCGCGCCGTGGCGCGCGGCAGGTGCCGTGGTGCGCGTTGGGCGCGCGCGGATGCGGGCGGCGGTGAACCCCGGGCGCGATCCCGGCCGGCGGGAGGCGCGGCGGCCGACGGTGTCCGCGTGCGAGCGCGGTGGTCGAGGAATTGTTCGTGACCAAGGAACCGGTCTGGTGAAGAGTCCGCGAATGGCGCAGATCAAGGCGCGCAAGACTCGACCCAGTGAATTGGCGTGGCTGATCGACGTCATGGAGTCGCGTCAGCCCCTCAACCACGCCAGCCCGATCTGGGTGCGCGAAGGCTTCGTCACCTCGGGACCGCCGGTTCCCCATCCCGAACGGCACCCGTACTGCGAGTTCAACCTGATTCTCAAGGGAGGGGGCACCGCGTTCGTGGGGAATGAGGAAGCGGCCCGCCTGCCCGGCGACCTCCTCCTGCTCGGGCCGGAGGTTCCTCACTGGGGGCGCATCAAGACGTACCCGCACCGTGCGATCACGGTGTACTTCCTCCCGGCGGCGCTGGTCGACATCGGGCCGGTGAACGACGGCGTCCGCATCCTGCGGCGCTTCACGGCCAGCCGGAGCCTCCGCGAGCGGCTCGTGCGGCTGCCGCGGCAGCTCCGCGCCCGGTTCACCGCCCACCTGGAGACGATGCTCGACGAGTTCCGCGGTCAACGCTTCGGCCGCGATGTCCGGTTGCGCTCGCTGCTGCTGGAGCAGATGGTGGACCTACTCCGGTGGGAGGAGTCGCGCGGCATCGCGGTGGGCGGGGAGTCCTCCGACGTCGAGTGGGGACCGGTGATCAAGGCGCTGCACTTTCTCCGGGAGCATCATGCGGACCCCGTCTACGCGCAGGAGGTTGCCCGGGCGGCCGGGGTGAGCGAGTCGCGGCTGAAGGCGCTGTTCCGCCAGACCCTCAATCTCTCATGGGTGAAGTACCTGCAGGGATACCGCATCCATCGGGCGGCGGCGCTGCTTGGGGAGGGCCGGCTCAATGTGACGCAAGTGGCCTTGGAGGTGGGATTCGACAGCGTCAGCCACTTCAACCAGACCTTTCGCGCCTTCATGGGGATGTCCCCCAAGTCCTTCGCGCGTCGCTAGCCTCCCATCGTGGATCCGGCGAAGACCGGAGAAGAGGCTGCGAGGCCAGGAGGGCCGCGAGGGCCCCGGTACGTCGTTGCGATCAGTGCGATCCGTCCCGGAGCGCGCTGGTCCTCGCTCGCGACTGCGCGCACAACCTGATTGTGCCGTGCACGGCCCTGCGTCTCGTCCCCTTCGCTGATACGATGCAACCCATCCAGCAGTTTCCTTCCGGCGACGCCGGTCCAGGTGAAATGTCGCGTTTCACCTAAAGTTTGGCGCGGGTAACCTAGAAATCGACCGGGCCTGCCGTTATCATCTCTTTGATGCTCGCCCCTCCCTTCCCTTCTAGCGTCCGCGGGTGTCGCACGAGGGGGCGCACACTTCCGGCGAGGCCTCGGTTCTCCAGCCTCAGTTCCTTCGTTGGATGGGTGGGGCAAGTGCCGGTCCGGCCTTTCCGACGGGACGCTTTCGCCGTTGGCTGAGGCTCATGAACCCGAAACTCGCGATCCTCAACGAGCCGTTCCGGCTCAAGACCTTGGAGCTGAAGAACCGCTTAGTGATGGCTCCGATGCACACCAAGTTTTCCTTGGAGAACGGTGAGGTTTCGGACCGTTTGACCGCGTACCTCGAGGCCCGGGCGCGGGGAGGCGTTGGACTGATCGTGCTCGAGAACACGTGCATCGACTGGGTCTACGGGCGTCCGGGTGGGAACCCCGTGACGATTCACGACGACATGTGTCGCACGGGGATGAGCGGCCTGCCGCTCGCGGTGCACCGTCATGGCGCGAAGATCGTGACCCAGCTGCAGCACACAGGTCGGCAGAATGTCCGGGCCAACATCCCGGGTGGGCTCCAGCCCGTGGCACCCTCGGCGGTCAAGTCGATGCGGGGAGGGGACGAACCCCGGCCGCTGGAGGAGCACGAGATTGAGCGGATCATCCAGCAGTACGTGGACGCGGCGCGGCGTTCGCGGGAGGCGGGATTCGACGGGGTCGAGTTGCACGGGGCCCATGGCTACCTGCTGACCCAGTTCTTCTCACCGCATTCCAACCGGCGGACTGATCGGTGGGGCGGGAGCCTGCTCAACCGGGCGCGCTTTCCGCTCGAGGTGGTGCGCCGCATCCGCGCGGAGGTCGGGAACGACTTTCCAATTCTGTATCGCATGAGCGTGGAGGAGCGGATCCCTGGCGGCACCACGCTGGAGGACTCGCTCCAGTTGGTGCGCCTGCTGGAGGCCGCCGGGGTGGACGCCTTCGCCGTGCCCGTCGGCCTCTACGACAGCATTGACTCGATTTACGCGATGCAGGGGCAGGCCCCGGGCGCGCTCCTGCCGATGGCCGAGGCGGTCAAGCGGGTGACGACAAAGCCTGTGATTGCGGTGAGTCGGCTCGGGTGGGATCTCGAAATGGCGGCTCGGGCGGTGCAGGAGGGCCGGACGGATCTGGTGACGATGGGCCGCTCGCTTCTCGCGGACCCCGATCTGCCGCGGAAGCACTTCGCGGGGGCCGGAGCCGAGGTGATCCCCTGCATCGCGTGCAACGAGTGCATCGGCTTCATGGAGCGGGGCTGGCGCATTCATTGCGTCGTGAATCCGCTCCTCGCCAGTGAGTACCGGAAGCCGGTCACACCGGCCGTCCATCCGCGGCGGGTTCTGGTGATTGGAGGAGGTCCAGCGGGAATGCAGTGCGCCCTCACCGCCGCCCAGCGTGGCCATCGCGTGACGTTGGTGGAGAGGGCATCGAGTCTCGGGGGTCAGCTGCGGGCCGCCGCCCGGGTGTCGGAGAAGTCCCGCGAGATGGACGCCCTCATCCGGTATTTCGAGACCTTGCTCGCCAAGCATGGCGTGGAGGTGAATCTGGGTGCGTCTCTCTCCGTCGACGAAGCGATGGCCTTTGGGCCGGACGCGGTGGTCCTTGCGGTCGGCGCGGAGCCGCTGCGGCCGGAGCTTCCCGGTGCGGAGCAAATGCAGCTGGCTGAGGATGTCCTCCTCGGGAATGCGGCCGATCCTGGCAAGCGCGTCGTGGTGGTGGGTGGCTGTGGCGTGGGCATCGATACGGCCCTGCGCCTCGCGGAAGCGGGAGGCCGGGAGGTCACCTTGGTGGAGCCGGGTCCGGAGATGGGCCCGGAGCTCAACGGCTTTCTCCAGCGTTACGCCCACGCGCAGGCGGAAAAAAAGGGAGTCCGTTTCCTCACCCACTGGAAGCCGGTCGCCTTGGAGGCGGGCGTGATCCGGGGCGAGACGCTCCTCGGGCCGCAGGCCTTGCCCTGCGACACGGTCGTGGCGGCGGGGATCTACCGGCCGCGTCCCTCGCGAACGCTGCAGCAGGAATTCCTCCGGCGGGGCGTGGATGTCCACGTCGTCGGGAGTGTGAGGGAAAAAGGCCGCCTGTTTGAGGCCACGCAGGGCGGTTTCTGGACCGCGATCGAACTATGACCAGCAAGGTAGTCGGTGAACGAACGTTTCATGAACCGCTGGGCGCGTGTCGCCGCGGTTCGCGCGGCGCAGGGCCGGGGCGGACATGTCCGCTCGAATGTTCACTGAATGGGGCCCGTCACGTCGGAAGCGCGTGGGTCCACCAGCCATGAGCGGCATTGCGGAACAGTTGTGTGACGCCGGCCGACTGATGTTCCAGCGGCGCCTGACCGACCTCGCCGGTGGCAACATCAGCATTCGATCGGGCGATCAGGTCTACATGAGCCCGCGCTACGCGGGCTCCCGGTTTCACTGGGATCTTTCCCCGGGAGATCTGGTGACCGGCCGCTGGGACAATGACGACATCACCACGGATCCGCGATTTTCCCGGGAGGGCTGGTCGCATCTGCTGATCTACCGCGAGTTCCCCGATGCGCAGGCCGTGATCCACGCGCATCCCTTCCACGTGATGCCGTTTGCCATGGCCGCGCGGGCGATGGAGCCCGTGCTGGAAGCCACGCACAAGTTCGGCGTGGTGGAGCTCACGGAGGCAGCGCCGGCGCACACGAAGGTGCTCGCGGAGCACGTGGTGGCGAGCCTGCGGGGAAAGGAGCCGCGGATGCGCAAGCACGCCGCGGTGGTGCTGATTCCGTTCCATGGGGTGATCCTGGCCGGCCGTGAATTCCATCTTGTTCTCGATGCCCTCGAGCGCATCGACACCAATGCGTACTGCTTGCTGTCCCGGTCGGCTCTGAAGTGAGGTATGATCCTGGCGATCAATCCCAACGCCGCGGTCGACAAGGTGATGTTCATCGACGAGTTCCGCCCGGGGACGTCGATGCGGCCGGATCGCGTGGTCCTCAGCATCGGGGGCAAGGCGCTTGATTCCGCGCTGGTGCTCCAGACCGTGGGCGCCCCGGTGCAGGCTCTCACCTTCGTCGCCGGCGAGAATGGGCGGGTTCTCGCGCGATTGCTGGAGGAGCAGCGGGTTTCCACCCACCTCATCTGGGTGGACGGTGACACCCGCCACACCTACGTGATCGTCGAGCGCGCCCTCGGTCGGCACAGCCAGCTGAGCATTCCGGGCTACACCATCACCGGGACCCAGCGCGCGGAGTTCATCGAGCAGGTCCGACGCCGCGCGCCCGGCGCGTCGTGGGCGGTGCTCGCGGGTTCGCTGCCCGGCGGGGTGGGCGAGTCCTTCTACCGCGAGTTGATCGAGGTGCTGCACGAACAGGGAATCCGGACCCTCCTTGATGCCTTCGGGCCGCCGGCGCTGGAGGCGCTCCGCGCCCGTCCGACCGTCGTCAAGATGAACCAGTCCGAGTTTGCCCGCACCTTCGGGGTCGCCGAACCGTCCGTGGTGGATGCCGTGCCGATCTGCCGCGAGGTGATGGCTCGGTATGACCTGCACGCGTTTGTCCTCACTTGCGGAAAGCAGGGCCTCTTCGCCTTCACGCCCGAACACACGCTGCACGCGGTCGGGCCCGTCATGAAGGAGGTGAATGCCTCGGGATCGGGAGACGCGGTCTCCGGCGTGCTGCCGTACCGGTTGTCGCTGGGTGACACGTGGGAGCGGGCGTTGCAGTGGGCCACGGCCGCGGCGGCGGCCGTCGTCATCACGGAGGGAACCGCGGAGTGTCACGTGGAGGACATCCAGCGAATCCTGCCCAGCGTACAGGTCCGGCCGGCGACTTCAGTAGGCTGAGCCCGGGTTCCAAGGCCGCCAGTCCCCCTCGTTCCCGCACCCTTTCACCATGAATCCCACCCTGCAAAGCACTGTGTTGGAGTCCCGGACCGTCGCGCGCGAGCAACTCGACTGGGGCGTGCGCGCGTGGCTCACGCAGGTCGGCGACCGCCGCGCCGCGTCGCTGGTGGTGATCGAGGTCGAACTGCGTCCCGGCTGTGGGCACGCCTTCCACCGGCATCCGAACCAGGAGGAGGTGATCTACTGCCTTCAGGGAGAGGTCGAGCAATGGATCGGGGCCGAGCGGACGTGGCTGCGCGCGGGTGATTCGGTCTTCATCGCGAAGGACACCGTCCACGCCTCGTTCAGCGTCGCGTCCGGTTCGGCCAAGGTCCTCGCCATCCTCGGTCCAGTGGTCGGCACCGAGGGCTATGAGGTCATCGAGGTCGCTCACCTCGCGCCGTGGAATGCGCTCCGGGCGAACTGATCCCGGCGATTCCTTCGCATCCACTCACCGTAACCTGGAAACGCTCACGACCATGAAGAAACGACAACTCAACGTTGCCATCATTGGACTGGGATTCGGCACCCAATTCATCCCGATTTACCAGCGGCATCCCTTGGTGAACATGTACGGGATCTGCCGCCGCTCCCCCGAGGCCCTCAAGGCGATCGGGGATGCGTTCGGGATCCCGCGCCGGTACGAGCGGTACGAAGACGTCCTCGCCGACCCGGAGGTCGACTTCGTGCACATCAACACGCCGATCCCAACCCACGGCTGGATGTCGATCGCCGCGCTCGAAGCCGGCAAGCACGTGATGTGCACGGTACCCATGGCGATCGACGTGAACGAATGCCGCCGGATCGTCGAGCTCGTGAAGTCCACCGGCCTGACGTACATGATGGCCGAGACCGTGCTCTACTCCCGCGAGTACTTCTTCGCGCGGCAACTCCTCGAGACCGGCGAACTCGGCGAGTTGCAGTTCCTCCAAGGCAGCCACCACCAGGACATGGATGGCTGGCCGGACGCCTGGCCCGGGCTGCCGCCGATGTACTACGCGACGCACTGCATCAGCCCGTGCCTCGCCCTCGCCGGTGGCGAGGCGGAGTCCGTGTCCTGCGTGGGCTCCGGACGCATCCGCGAGGACCTAGCCAGCCGGTACGGATCGCCCTTTGCGGTCGAGAGCGCCCACATCAAGGTCCGCCATTCCGATCTCGCGATCCGCGTCTACCGGTCGCTCTTCGAGACGGCGCGGCAGTATCGAGAGAGTTTCGATGTCTTCGGCACCAAGAAGTCGATCGAGTGGCCGCTGGTGGAGGGGGAGGGATTGGTCCTGCACACCGCGAAGCAGCCCCAAAGGGAATGCGTGCAGCGGGTTCACGCGCCGGACTATGCCGACCGCCTTCCGCCCGAGATCCGTCCGTTCACGACCAAGACATTCCTCGATCTCGACGAGTACCGTCATCTCGCTGCAGCCGGAGCGGATCCGGATGGCACCCACTCGCATCTCGTGACGGATCCCGGCTCGCTCGAGGGCCACGGTGGCTCTCACCCGCACCTCGTGCACGAGTTCGTCTCCGCGCTGCTCGAGGGCCGCGATCCCTTCCCGAACGCGTCGCAGTCCGCCAACTACACCTGCGCCGGAATCCTCGCGCACGAGTCGGCGATGCAAGGCGGCGTGCCTATCTCGCTGGCGGAGCGGGGGTTGGTCTCCGGCGCATGATGATGGGCCTCGCGCCCTTGCCGTCTTTGGTGCAAGAGCTTCTGCCGCATCCGATGAGCCGCCTCCGGTCAGCATGTCGCCGACCGCGCGGAGGGTCGTCGACGTGGCTCAATCAGGAAACTCCTCAGTCGTAGGCTCAAATTCGGGAACGGATATTCGATGCGAACGAACGTGGTTAAACAAAAACTGTTGCAGGGTCAGCCAGTGTTTGGCGCGGAGGCCGGCATGGGCTCTGTGCTCGTGGCCGAGGGCCTGGCCTTCGCCGGCTTCGAGTTCATTCAGGTGGACAACCAGCACGGGTCGTGGAGCTACGACCGGATGATGCACGCCTTCCGCGCCATCTGTCTGGGCGGAGCGCTACCCATGTCCCGGGTCCGGGGCAACAGCTACGCCGAGATCGGCACCGTGCTGGATCTCGGCGCGCTGGGCATCGTCGTGCCGATGGTCAACTCTGCGGAGGAGTCTCGTCGCGTGGTGCAGGCGGCCTTCTATCCGCCTCACGGCGACCGCTCCAGCGGCGCGATCGGCGTCGCGATCCACGGCTCGCCGGACGAGTACCGGATGGGGTTTCGGGAGCAGGCGCTGCTGATCGTGCAGATCGAGACGCGGGAAGCGATGGAGCACGCCGAAGAAATCCTGGCGGTGGACGGGATCGATGGCTGCATGATCGGACCGCACGACCTCGGTTTGTCGATGGGCGTGCCGCACTGGTCGGAGGAGCACGAGGCCGCGATCGAGCGGGTGCTCAAGGCCTGCGGTAATGTCGGCAAGATCCCCGGGATCGCCGCGTGGGGCACGGCAAGCAACGCCCCGGAGCGTCGAGCGGCTCAGGGATTTCGGTTCATTCAGGCGACGTCGGACCGGGAGATCGTCCCGACCGGCGCGCGCGCGATCCTGTCGCGGGTGCAGGCCGCCGGGCTGCAGCCCAATGGTCCGGTCCGCTATTATTGAAGCGACCCGGGCGGAAGGCCTCCGTGCGGTCCGCGTTCCGCGCCAGCGCGGCCCGGGCCGATGGGAGGAAGGATGATACGTGGGCGGCGCGGCTCGGGTCCTCCGGGGATTTCCGCATCGACTCCCTCCACGAACGATCGCACAAGAAGGCACGCGATCGAACCCCGTCGCGCCTTCGGCACCCGCGGCTGGCACCCCGCCCGGGAGCGGAAGGGAACGAACCCGGACGGGCCTGCGACCACGCCGACGAAGACCGACCCAACGATCAGGACCGAATCCGCCGCAGGAGCGAGACGGGCGAGGTGCTCCGTCCGGGCCTGCGTCGGCGCCTGACTACCGCGTTACCTGACTGCACTTCCCGCATCCATGAAACACCCCAGCTGGACGAACTTCGTCAATCCAAGGAAGTCGCTCGCGGCCCTTCCCGCGGCGGAGCGCAAGGCGCGGCTCGCCGAGCGCGCCGCCTGGCTGAGTCAGATCACGCCGTCCGATCTGTTCTTTCCGCTGATGGACCTGATCCCCGGCGTGTTCTTCTTTGCGAAGGATCGCCACGGACGCCTGATGCTGATGAACCGTCGGATGAGTGAGGTGTACCACGTCGATGATCCGGCGAAGCTGGTGGGTCTGACGGATTTCGAGATCAATCCGGCGGACATGGCGCGGTCGTTCGTGGCGGACGACCGCACGGTGATCGAGACGGGCAAGCCCCTGCTGGATCGGCTGGAGCTGTGGTTTGACGAGCGTGGATTTCCGACCTGGGTCTACGTGAACAAGCTCCCGCTCCGCAACGAGCAGGGCGAAGTGATCGGCCTGATGGGAATCACCCAGAGCTACCGCTCGCGTTCGGTGGCCTTCGGCCGTTCCCACCCCGTGACGGCGGCGGTCGAGTACATCACGCAGAACTACAGCGAGCGGCTCCCGCTGGCGAAGTTGTCGAAGGTTGCCTGCCTGTCGCCGCGCCAGCTCCAGCGCGTGTTCAAGGCGGTGTTCGGCGAGGGTCCGCACGAGTTCCTGCTCAAGACCCGGCTGGCGGCGGCGTGCGGCATGATCCGGGACACCCGGAAATCGATTGGGGAGATCGCGGACGCATGCGGGTTCTGCGACCAGAGTTCCTTCACGCGCCACTTCCGGTCGCACTTCGGCTTCACGCCGCGCCACTACCGGCTGGAAATCCAGAAGGCCCCGGAGCGGGACGCGAAGCCATCGCCGCCGTGAGTCCGGTGCGTTCCGTCGACGGAGATACGGAGTCGGACGGGCCTCGCTTGACCGACGATCGATATGCGGCCCGTACGCTGCGCCGCGGCCGTCGGCGGCGCTCGATCGGTGTTCATTCCCGCGCAATGTCGCTTTTCGCCTAATCTCTGTCGCGGGCGAGCAAGAATCCTTGCGCGATCTCTGATACGGTGGACCGTGCAGTCCCCCGCCTGTCATGCTCGCGAACGTGAGTCCGGCAGTCTGCGCTGCGCGATCCTTGCCCCTGATCCCCAAGAGCCCGCCGAAGCCGAAGGCGGCGGTTTGCGTGCCTGACGACGCCTGCCGCCGTAACCCCCGGGTCCGTGCCGAAGTTCCTTGCTTTAACCTCACCCCCAACCTGTCGATCCCTATGAACCCTGCTTGCCCTCCACGCGGAGTAATCCGCCGGTTCGTGTTGCTGCTGTCCCTCTGCTTTCCCCTAGTCGCCTCGCTCGGAGCCCAATCGGCGGGCTCGATTGAGGGGCGGGTCCTCAATGCGGCGAACAACACCGGCCTCGCCCGGGCGCGAGTGACGCTCGAAACGCCGCGGCAGGAAGTCCTGACCGATCAAGCGGGCTTCTACCGCTTCGACGGGGTTCCGGCAGGGGAAGCCCGGTTGTCGGTTTCTTACCTTGGCATGCGTCCGGACACGGCGACGGTCACGGTTCTCTCCGGCGGCAACGCCAGCCGCGATTTTGCGCTCGCGCTCGCGCTCGTGGCCGAGGATGTCACCACACTCGCGACATTCCGGGTCGCGGCCGAGCGGGCGATGAGCGCCCAGGCGGTGGCGATGAACGAGCAACGCTTCGCGCCCAATCTCAAGAACGTCGTCTCCACGGATGAATTCGGCGACCGCGGCCAGGAGAACATCGGCAATCTGCTTCTCTTCCTTCCGGGCGTCGCGATCGGGTACTCGGGCATCCATCCTTTCGACGTCTCAGTCCGCGGGCTTCCGTCCAACACCACAGGCGTGACGATCGACGGCGGTGAGGTTGCGACCACTCGCGATGAACGGTCCCCCAACCTACGGGCCGTCCCAATGGCGAACATCGAACGAGTCGAGGTGACGAAGGTGCCAACGCCCGACGCCTCGGCGAACGGATTGGGCGGACGGGTCAATCTGATCACGAAGGATGGTCTCTCGCTCAGCCGGCGGGAACTCTCCTACCAGGCGAACTTTCTCTTCCATGACAGTGATGGCCTGACCCTCAAGGGTGGACCTTATCACCAGACCCCGATGACCACGGCGAAGTGGAAGCAGCCCTCGTTCGACCTTAGATACTCGGGACCTCTGACCGAGAATATCGCTATCCGTGCCGCCCTCGCCCGGACTTGGCGCATGACTCCTCTGCGCAACGACAACGATCGCAGCGCGACGTGGGATCTCGTGAAGGGCACCATGCTCTCGCAGTTTAACAACGCGCTCATCCAGACCAACTACACGCTCTCGGCCCAGCTCGGCTTTGATTGGCGTCTCTCGCCCACCGACTCTCTCGCGGTCGACTTCAGTACCCGGAGCTATAAACTGCCGATCGCCCGAAACGACATGACCACGAACTTCGGAGCCGGCGTGACGGGCAATGCCACGTTCTCGCAGGGGGCCGCGACCGCAGTGGGATTCGTGCAGCAAGGCGCGGACTGGCGTGAAGAGGGCTACGACACCGATCAATTCTCGGTTCGTTACAAGCACCGGGGCCCGGTTTGGAGGATGGAAGCACAGGGATCGGTGTCGGATTCGACCGAGTACAACAAGGACCGTGAGGTTGGGATGTTCCGCAACGCGCTGTCCCGAATCGACAACGTGGTGATTCGAGCGGAGGACAACGACGGCATCATGTTCCGCAAGCTTTCAGCCGTGCGGGCCAATGGCACGCCGGTGGACATCTACGACGGTCGCAATTTCTCGATTGTCGCCCCGGACTTCCGTCCCCTGCGACGGACGGCGAGCGCTTACAGCGGGCGGCTCGATCTTTCGCGGGACTTTGATGCCGCTCTGCCCTTTACCGTTAAGGTTGGGTTGGCGGCTGACCGCAAGGCCTACGATCGCAAGGGATCGATCGAAACCTACAACTTCCGGCCCAACGGCGCCTCGGACGTGACCTCGCGCATGGCAGGGAACTTCCCCGTGTTTGACCCGCAGCTCACCGGTTTCAGCAAGTTCGGCATACCGTACCGATCCCTGAGCCTTCGCAGCGTGTACGAGTTGTACCAGAAGAATCCCAGTTGGTTCGTGCTGGACGAGCCCGCCGAGCATCAGGCCCGGGTCGTGAACTCAAGGGAGTACGCTGAACTCGTGACCGCCGCCTACGCCCGTTTCGATGTCCGGGCCCTTAACTCAAAGTTGTGGGTGGTGGCCGGGGTGCGCTTTGAAAGGACCCAAGGGGACGGGAGTGGGCCGCTCGACGATGTGAATGCCCAGTGGCAGCGCGACGCCTCGGGCAAGTTCATCCTCGACGCGAGCGGCAACAAGATTCCCCGCACGACGAATGCGCTGGAATTGCGGAAGCTCCGCTTCCGCGAACGCGGCTCCACCGCGGAGACGAGCTACAGCGACTTCTATCCTAGCGTCAACACGACCTACAGCTTCTCCGAGAACGTGCAACTCCGCGCCGCTTACGCGCGGACCATCGGGCGTCCGAATCTCTCCGCGATCACCCCGGGCATCACGATCTCCGACACGCCCGCGAACCCGACGATCACGGTGAGCAATCCGGATCTGATCCCCTGGACCGCGAACAACTACGACCTGACCCTCGAGACGTACTACCTGAAGGACGGCATCGGCTCCTTCGGCGTTTTCCGCAAGGATATCCAGAACTTCTTCGGTCTGGTGAGCCGTCCAGCGACTCCGGAGCTCCTCGCCGAATACGGCGTCGGCAACGATCCGATCTACAACACGTATTCGCTGCTTACGCAGCTGAACAGCGGCGATGCGCGGGTGACGGGCTTCGAGGTCGGCTACCGTCAGGCTCTGACGTTCCTGCCTCACTGGGCGCGCGGCCTGCAGGCCTTCGTCAACTACACGAAGATCAATCGCAGCGGAGGCAAGCTGGCCGACTTTTCCGGTTTCACCCCTGAGAGCGGCTCCGCCGGCCTGAGCTTCGCCCGGGGGCGATTGAAACTCTCCACCACGGTGACGCACCGTTCGCAGCAGACCCAGGTTGCGCTGGCCCAGAGCGCGACTGTCCCGGCGGATTCCTTCCAGTATCTGGCTGCCGCGACGCGCTGGAACATCAACGGCGAGTACTCGGTAAACCGTTGGCTGTCGGTCTTCTTCGTGATCAACGACGTCGAGCCGTATGAGAACCCTCAGCTACGCTACGGGCCGACGACCCCTGACTACGCGAGGACCTTCCGATCGATCCGCGAAGGCTCTTTCACCAGCATCGGCGTGCAGGGTAAGTTCTAGGCCCTTCTGCGTCTCGCAGCGGTGCGACAAGCCTGCCGACCCCAAACACTGAACTCCGAATCTTTCATGAAGTCATTTCCTCCCGCGAGCTCCAGCCGCCCCGTGAAGTCCGCACTCCTCATGCTGAGCTTGGCCCTCGCGCCATCAGCGCCCTTAGTCACCGCAGCTGATGCGCCCGGAAGTCAAGTCGCGGCGCCGGCGCTGCACGAGAAGGCGATGGCGAAGCGGAGAGCCTCGTTGAACGTGACGCGTGAGCTGCTGAACAAGATCCTGATCACCCCAAAGCTGATCCACGATCCGATGCCGGCTTACGGTAAGAGGTATCTTCCCTTCGCGATGTCCTCGAGCACCGAGTCGACCGCAAAGGGTCGGCTCTGGACCTGCTGGGCCGGCGGCGAGGATGGACCGGATGCCTTCATCGTCACCAGTTATAGTGACGACCAAGGGCGGTCATGGCGGGATCCCGTCTTCGTGATCGACCCCCAGGCGCAGGGCCACAAGGAGATGGGCACGCGGCTGGGCACGTTCTGGAGCGATCCGAAGGGGCGCCTCTGGCTCTTCTTCCACCAGTCTCTTGGCATGTTCGACGGCAGCTGCAGCAATTGGTACGTCCGCTGCGACAATCCTGACGCCGAGAAACCCGTTTGGGGAGAGCCCGTCTACATCGGCTACGGGGCTTCCTTAACCAAGCCGATCGTGCGTCAGAACGGGGAGTGGATCCTGCCCGTCTCGCTCTGGGAACGTTGGCACATCGACCCGGCCTACGCTGACTGCTACCATGAATTGGATTCGGTTCGCGGCTCGAACGTCTTCGTCTCCACCAACGAGGGCGCCAACTGGACCCATCGGGGCGGAATCATCTTCCAGGACAGCAATTTCAATGAGCACAGCATCGTCGAACTCGGCGACGGGACGCTCTGGATGCTGAACCGGAACCGCCGGGAGGCGGCGCATTCCTTCTCGCGCGATGGAGGTCGGACTTGGACGCCGCAGACCACGGCCTTTCCGGACGTGAACAGCAAGGCGCAGATCCGTCGTCTGAAGTCGGGCAAGATCCTGCTGGTTCGCCACGGGGAGGACCTGAATAAGGCGGCGGAGAAGCGGGAGCGCCTAACGGCCTTCCTGCTGGATTTCCGTCGCGACAATGAGGAGGACGCGCGCTACTTCGCGCGGCGGGTGGTGGGAAAGCTCGTGCTCGACGAGCGGGTGGGCGTTTCTTACCCGGACATCTCCGAGGGGCCGGACGGCACCCTCTACATCCATTACGACTTTGATCGCTACGGAGCGGCGGAAATCCTTCTCGCCCGACTGCGCGAAGAAGACCTCTTGGCCGGCAAGGTCGTGGCTCCTGGTTCCGCCCTCCGCAACGTCGTCAAGAGTAAGCTCGGCATGAATCACGGCTCGATGGTCTCCGCCAGCGCGCCCGACTCCCCAAGGTAAGTTCAGGCTTCCCGCCGCTTCCTTCGCCCTCATTCGTATCAAACGCATCCCGCACGAGGCAAAGCATCCGCGTGCCATCGTCCCACAGCAGTCAGAATCCGAAGCCGTCGCTGAGCTCGCCGAGGCGCTCGAGGGGCGAGAGATGCCTTCTGTCGCGCTCGTGGTTGCTCCGTTCGTCATGGAGTTGCTCCGCGCGGCGGACACTGCCGGACTCGCGATCACTGGGAAAGTGGCTCGCAAGAAGGTCGCGTTCATCATCGGCTAGGTCGGCTCGATGCAGGGCGTTGTTCGGGCGGCTGGGGCTCAGTCGGGCGGTACCACCTTTCTGCGTAAGCCATGCTTTCCGATGTGCACTTTCCCGGATTCTCCCACGCTCGGGGTTGAGCCGGCTTTGCCCCAAATGACATGAATTCCAAAGCGACCAAAGCCCTTCTCCTCGTCGCCGCCCTCCTCGCCATCGCTGCTGGCGTGGCGGCGGCGGCCGGGAAACCAGCGCTCGTTGGGCCGAGTTTGAGCGTAGCTTTCTTGTGCGTCGCTGGAGCCAGCCTGATCCATTCCGGCCTGCGTCCATGGTCTTACACGATCTGGGTGGCCACGGCGGTCGTTGTTGGTCTGACCTTTCCGCAGTGGTTCATTGGCGTGGGCAGCTTCAAGTTTACCGAGCTGTTTACGCCCATCCTGATGCTCATTATGTTTGGGATGGGAACGACCATGAGCTTCCATGATTTCACGGGGGTATTCCGTATGCCCATGGGAGTAATGGTGGGCCTGCTTTGTCAGTTTACCATCATGCCCCTGTTGGGCTACACGGTGGCGCTCGGATTCGGATTTCCGGCTGAGATCGCGGCCGGCATTGTCCTGGTCGGCGTGGCTCCCTCCGGTCTGGCGTCGAATGTCATGTGTTTCATCGCTAGAGCGAACCTTCCTCTCTCCATCACCGTCACGGCCGTGGCGTCGATGCTCTCGCCCTTCCTCACGCCCTTGCTCATGAAGCTGCTCGCCGGGCAGTTGATCGAGATCGATGCGCTGAAGATGCTGCTGAACATCACGAAGATGGTCGTTGTGCCTCTCCTCGGAGGATTGGTCTTCCATCATCTGGTGCTCGTGCGCCACCGCTGGATCGCACGCTTCATGCCGATGATTTCCATCACGGGCATCATCGCCATGGCCCTGCTCACCGTGGCGGTCGGACGCGACAATCTCCTTAAGGTTGGCGGGCTGCTTATGCTCGCCTGCCTTGTGCACAACGTGAGCGGTTACGTGCTGGGCTACTTTGCCGCGCGGTTACTGCGCATGAACAAACAGGACGCTCGAACAATCGCCATCGAAGTTGGGATGCAGAACTGTGGCCTTGTCTCCGGCATCGCCGCTTCCCTCGGCAAAGTCTCCACGGTCGGACTAGCCGCGATTATCTTCGGCCCCATTATGAACACCACGGCTTCGATCCTCGCGAACTGGTGGCGCCTGCATCCGACCCAATCCGAGGCCGATTGTGGGGAGCGGGCATCTTCCTCTTGACGGATTAATCCCGCCAAATGATCCCGTCGTCTGCTCTGCATGCGTTCCGGAGCCTGCGCCGTGTCCGCACGAACGTCAGTTTACGTGGACTGGTCCTCGCCGCCCTACCGTTCGCGTCGCTGACCGCAGTGCACGCGGCTGACGCACCGTTCCAGCTTACGCCTGCCCACCGGGCGGTGGTCGACCACCAGCGGCGCATCTTCTTCCAGTACGATC
>CAZEJZ010000007.1:0-22145 GCA_964512415.1 uncultured Opitutaceae bacterium | reverse complement strand
CGATGGCGGTGTCGGCGGTGGGATCGATGGAAACCGTTGTCGTGGAAGCGCCGGGTTGGATCGACCGTGGATCTCGGAGCCAGCTCGGTCAGCATCGGCAGCACGTGGTGATGCGTGGTGACGCGCAGCCCGTCCAGCAGCCCGGCCTTGGCGAGCACGAGCGAGCCGGTGCACACGCTCATGACCCGCTCGGCGGCGGTGGCGCGGGAGCGGACCCACGCGAGGATGTCGGGTTGTTGGAGCAGCGCGCGCGTACCGAATCCCCCCGGCACGACGAGGATGTCCGCGTGCGGGCACGACTCCAGCGTGTGGTCGGCGACGACGCGCAGCCCGTTGCGGGCCTTGACCGTGGGCGTGCTTGCGACGATGGAGACGGCGAACGCGGTGTGATCCGACAGTTCATCTGTGACGGAGAACACCTCGAACGGACCGGCGAAGTCGAGGACCTCGACCTCGGGGAACAGCAGCAGGGCGACGGAGCGACGCATGGCGGGGAAGGGGATGCGAGGAGCGGGTCGGTATCAGGCGATCGGGACGATCGCTGGTGAACGGAGGCTTAACCCCCCGCCGAGCGTTGTCGAGGGCCTGCCCGGGGCGGGTTGACCTCGGGCGGCGGGGGCGGAACACTCCGGCATGGCTGAGCCGTGGCGTGAGGATGAGCGAGATTACCGGGCGGGCTGCGCCGACCACGGCGGGTCGGCGCGGGCGTGGTTCGAGGCCCAGGCGGCAAGCGTGGTCGAGCGCATGCTGCGTCAGGATGGCGGTCCAGCCGTCGCGCCGACTGTGATCCAGACCTGCGTGTCGGCGCTCTGGGATGCAGCGGGGGCGATCGGCTGGCCGGCTCCCCTGCCGGACGGCGTGACGTGCCGGGCCGCGGAGACTCCGGGTGCGGCCTTGGAGCCGAAGGTGGTGGCGGTGGCGGCGCGGGTCGGAGGTGACGCGGAGCGGGCGCGGCTCCTGCCAGTGCTCCGTCAGCTTCTCAAGGCCTGCGTCTACCCGGAATTCACCGAATGCCGCGATTCCTACCGAGCCGCCGGGGCGGACGGACGGTGCGCGCGGCAGCAGCGTGCGGTGGCGGGCGCGCGGATCAGCGGCAGTCCCTGCGTGGATTGCCCGTACTTCGTCGCGCGGACCGAGACGGAGCATCGCAACCTGTTGCTGGAAGGGTGGAAAGCGGGATCCCCCGAGGCTTTCCGGAACGAGCCCTCCGTGTTTTTGCCTAATGATTTCCGCGCTCTGCGCCGATTTCTCTGGTTACGTTCGCGGTTCGGCTCGACCTGAGAGAAAGCTCTTCGCTTGGGAGATGGGGCCGCGCGGCCGTGCTGCCTCTCCCATGCCTCCCCCCGCCAAGAAACATCGCGCCGTCGTCATCGAAGACGAGACGGTCTTTCGCCAGCTCCTCAGCATGGCGCTGGGCCGCCTGCCGCGCATGGAGGTCGTGGGTGACTATGCGGACGGCGCGGAGGGTCTGGAGGCGTGCCTGCGGGATTGCCCGGACCTCGTCGTCGTGGACCTGCAACTTCCCGGGATGCACGGGATGGACATTGCGCGTGAGCTGCGGCGCCAGTTGCCGGAGACGCGGATTTTGGTCCTCACGTCGCAGCAGAACGAGAGCATCCCCTCGCAGTTGGCGACTTTGGGCGTGCATGGATTCGTGTCGAAGGGTGAGCCGCTGAAGGTCGTGATCGAGGCGGTGGAGAAGGTGCTGACCGGCGGAATGTTCTTCGCATCGAGCAGGCCCGCGCGCCCGGCGCTTTCGCCCCTGCCGGCGCCGGCGGTGCCGACGTTGCGCAATCCGCTCACGCCCCGGGAAATCGAGGTCGCGATCGGCGTGGCCTCGGGATTTTCCTCCAAGGAGATTGCCGCCAAGCTCAAGCTGTCCGTCCGCACGGTGGAAAAGCACCGCGCCAACATCATGGACAAGGTCGAAGTGCGCGAAGTCGCGAGCCTCGTGCGCTGGTGCGTTCAGCAGCGCCTGATCACGATTTAGCAGCGTTGTTGGCGAGCCAGCGGCGGAGACGCGGGGTGCTTTCCGCGAAGCCGCCGGCGAGGGCGGCGATCTCCCCAGGGGTCAGGCCTCCAGGCGATTCCTGCAGCCGCGTTTCCAAGGCCCCGCATTGCGCGGAGAACAGGTTCAATCCGAGCTGGAACGACGTGCCCTTCAGGCTGTGCAGGAGAGCGATCTGCCGGGCGGGTTTCTCGCGACCGATGGTCTCCAGCAGTCCCTTCGTCTCCTCCAAGTAGGTGCTTACGAGCTCACGCGTGTTGGCGAGGCCGACAAGCGTGATGAGCTGATCGATGGGGTGCGAAGAGCCCGACATTCCATCATGTTGGTGCGCAGGAGGGTGTGCGGCGAGTGTGAAGGTTTGGGTAATTTCACGCACGGAAAGGGCAGGACCACCCGGAAATACGCTCGCGCGACGCCCGGGGGTGCGGCTTTGAATCAGGGATGCCGTTGTGGGAAACCAAAGCCGAGATCGCGCGGGATGCCGTGCCTGCCGTGGAAGAGCTCCTCGCCGAGAGCGAGGACGGGCGCCTGATGGTGCTCGAGGACAAGATCGCGGGACGCGCGTGGGTTGCCGGCTACTTCGAGGACCGCGGCGCCGCTGAGCACGAATGGCCTGCCCTCCTCGCCCGCTTGCCGGCCGAGGCCGCCGTCCAGCCGGGCACGCTCCGCGAACTGGCGGACGAAGACTGGCGCGACAGCTACAAGGCGCATTTCCACGCGTGGCGTTTCGGCCGGCTGCACTGGGTGCCGATCTGGCAGCGCGAGACGCATCCGATTCCGGCCGGCGATGTCGTGATCTGGCTCGATCCGGGTCTCGCCTTCGGCACGGGCAACCACGAAACCACGCGGCTGTGCTGCGAGCGGCTCGCGGCGTACGCCGCGGAGCGCGAGCGCGTGGCACCGCTCGCGCCGGGCGCGGCGCGCCCCGAGCGCGTGATCGATGCGGGCTGTGGCTCGGGCATCCTCGCGCTGTCGGCCTATCGGCTCGGTTTCCGGAACGTTGCGGGCTTCGACAACGATGCCGAGGCGGTGCGGGTGAGCGCCGAGAACGCGGTGCTCAACGAGCTCGGCGCGGCCGTTCCCTTCTCCGTCGCGGATCTGGTCACCGGCCTCGCGGGACGTCAGGCCGAGCTCGTGCTCGCCAACATCCAAGCCGACGTACTGATGGCGTTCGCCGATCGCCTGCTGGGCGCGGTGGCACCGGGTGGCTGGCTGGTGCTCAGCGGGATTCTGGCGACGGAGCGCGACACCGTGCAGGCGGCCTTCGTCGGTCGCGCTCCGGGTTGGACCTGCGAGAGCCGCATCCTCGGCGAATGGAGTGACGTCGTGCTGCGCCGCCCGGCGTGAGCGCGGGGCGCGGGGCCGGGGCCGGAACCCGAACCGCGGCGTCAGAACCCCGACTCGTGGGGTGCGACGCCGACCACCTTGATCTCGATGCGGCCGATTTCCTTGACGCCGAGGTTCTGGCGGTAGATCTCGCCGATTTCCTCGGTCAGGTACCCTTGGATCGCGTCGAGCCGTGCGTCCGGCCGGATGCGCAGCCGCAGCTCCGTGTGAAACAGACCGCTCTTGCGCGAGACGCGGGCGCGGGCGGACGCGATGCCGCGCACCTGCTCGCAGCAGGCTTCCAGCACGCGGTGCAGCGCCTCGCGGGAAATCTCCAGACGCCCCCGTTCGCTTCGGGCGAGGATGAGTGACGACGGTGCCCGCAGCACGAGGAACACCACGACCAGCGCCAGCACGCTCCAGAACGCGATGAAGGCGAGGGTGGTCGGTGACAGGACGTCGATCAACGGGGGCACGGGAGAAAACTGGCGGGTGGAAACATCCGGGGCAATGCGTGAGTCGGGCCGTCGTGCGACCGCCGTTTGCTCCGCTCGCCGACCCTTGCGTCGGTGTGGCGCGTCGCGGGACCGATCCGGCTTGTGCTGCCTTCTGCGGGACGACGGGACGCTCGCGGCCCCTCAGTCAGTCGGGCGGGCCTTCAATCCGTCGCGGGCGCGTCCGGCCAAGCTTCGTCGTGGGCTTCGGACCGGTTGGCCTCGGCGGTGGGCAGGCGGACGCCCTCGATGATGATGTCGACGCGGGAGACATCGTTGCCGGTCATGGCGATGACCTGGCGCCGGACGGCCATCTGGGCCTCGTAGGCGGTGCGGCCGATTTCCGCGCCGAAGTACACCGCGATGCGGAGCTCGAGCGCGTAGGCGCCGGAGGCTTCCTCGATGACGCGCACGCCGCGGGATTCGGATTCGCGCTTCGAGAACAGTTCGCTGAGGCCGTCGGCCAAGCCGCCGCCGACGGAGGCCACGCCCTTGACGTGCAGGGCGGCGAGGCGCGCGATGCTGGCGACGACGGCGTGGTTGATCTTGATCTCACCGAGCTCCGGCTGGTCGTCGATCCGGGTCGGCGGGGTGAAGTCCGGGCTGGAGCGCATGTCGAGTGAGTACGCGAGCCGGGCCGGAAGTTGCAAGAAACCTCGCGCGATCCCGCGAGGCTGCCGCCGGGTGCGCGGTGCGCGGCCCCGGCCGGGGTGAGCCCGGATCTCAGCTGAACAGGTCGGTCGGCGTGCGCGCCATGAACTCTTCCATGTACGCGGTGGTCGCCTTGCCCTCGATGAAGACCGGGTCGCTCATGATTGCCTTGTGGAGCGGGATGGTGGTCTTGATGCCGCGGACCAGGTATTCGCTGAGGGCGCGGTACATCCGGCCAAGGGCCGTCTTGCGGTCCGGACCGTAGGCGATGAGCTTGCCGATCATCGAATCGTAGTACGGCGGGATCGCGTAGCCGGAGTAGGCGTGGCTGTCGACGCGAACCCCATGGCCACCGGGAGCGTAGTAGAGATCGATGACTCCCGGGGACGGGATGAAATTGCGGGCGGGGTCCTCGGCGTTGATCCGGCACTCGATCGCGTGGCGGGTGAACTGGATGTCCCCCTGGTCGAACTCGAGCTTTTCGCCGTTGGCGATCCGGATCTGCTGCTTGATCAGGTCGATCCCGGTCACCTCCTCGGTCACCGGATGCTCCACCTGGATGCGGGTGTTCATCTCGATGAAGAAGAAGTTACCCTTGGCATCGACGAGGAACTCGATGGTGCCGGCGTTCTCGTAGGACGCGGCCTCGGCGGCCTTCACGGCCGCCTTGCCCATGGTCTTGCGGAGGCTGGACGTGAGGAACGGGGAGGGGGATTCCTCGATCAGCTTCTGGTGGCGGCGCTGCACCGAGCAGTCGCGCTCGCCCAGATGGATCACCTTGCCATGGCTGTCCGCCAGGATCTGGAACTCGATGTGGCGGGGCTTCTCGATGTACTTCTCGATGTAGACCGCACCGTTGCCGAAGGCCTTTTCGGCCTCGTTGCGGGCGACGTGGTATTCCTTGGCGAAGGAGACATCGTTGTGCGCGATGCGCATCCCGCGCCCACCGCCGCCGGCGACGGCCTTGATGATCACCGGGTAGCCGATCTTGCGGGCGGTCCGGACCGCCTCGTTCTCGCTGTCCACCGGACCATCCGAGCCCGGAACCGTCGGCACACCGGCCTTCCGGACCGTGTCTTTGGCGACGGCCTTGTCGCCCATCATCTTGATGCTCTTGGACTTAGGCCCAATGAACTTGATGTTGCAGGACTCGCACTGTTCGGCGAACTTGGCGTTTTCGGACAGGAAGCCATAGCCGGGATGGATGGCGTCCACGTCGGCGATTTCGGCGGCGCTGATGATGCGGTCGGCGCGCAGGTAGCTATCGCTGCTCTTGGGACCGCCGATGCAGATGGCCTCGTCGGCGAGCTGGACATGGAGCGACTGGACGTCGGCCTCCGAGTAGACGGCGAGCGTCTTGACTCCCAGTTCGCGGCATGCGCGGACGATGCGCAGGGCAATTTCGCCGCGGTTGGCGATGAGGACCTTCTGGATCATGGGAAAGGGGAACGGGTTGGAGAAAAGGCGAGCCGCTAAGGGTCGACCGGGAACGTCGCGGGAGGGTATCCCGGCGATCCGGCCGAATCCTAGCGGCTCGGCTCAGGGGCGAGACCTTAGTCGCGTTTGACCTTGAAGAGCTTCTGCCCGTACTCGACGGGCTGCCCGTTTTCGACGAGGACCTCGACGACCGAGCCCTTCAGCTCGGACTGGATCTCGTTCATGATCTTCATGGCCTCGATGATGCAGACCACGGACGTCTCGGAGACCTTGGTGCCGATCTCGGCGAACGGCTTACTTTCCGGGGACGAGGCCCGGTAGAATGTCCCGACCATCGGGGACTTGATGTAGCTGATCCCGGCTTCATCGCCGCCCGGGTTGCCGGCCGAGGTGGTCACGGCCGGAGCGGCGGCCTGGGGCCGGGGCGCTGCCACCGCCTCGATCAACGGGGCGTCCGCGTAGGTCGTGCTCGCAATCCGGCTGGTGTGGACCAGCGGAACCGCGTCGGCGCCGCGCTTGATCTTGATCTTGAAACCCTCCTCCTCGAGCTCGAAAGCCGTGAGGTCGGAGCGTTTCATCAGGTCGATGACTTGTTTGATCTGTTTGAGGTCCAAGGTTGAGCCTGGGTTAAGGTGCGGGAGGAGTTAGTGTCCCCGCGCGAGGTACCGTTCAAAAACATTCCCGGTTTTTGTGCAATCCCGTATTTTCGGGCCGTTTTTCGCGAAAAAAGCCCCAAAACAGGCAAAAAGAGCCTAGTTTTGACCCAGATTGACCCTCCCGTAGTGTCGCGCATTTCGCGAGTCGAAGACCGCTCGCGGTGCCCATGGCGGAGAAAGCCTTTTTCGGGGGTGGAACGCAAGATTCTTCGCGAAAACCCCGGAATTCTCCCGCAAAACAGGGTTTCCGGCGCGGGTTTGAGCGCGGGAAACCGGACCCGCGCTGATCCGGTTGCGAAACCTAGCGGCGTGCGCAGCGTCTTTCCCACATCTTCTCCCCTGATGACCCCGATTCCCGCTTCGGTCCTGCGTTTCCTTGGCCTGTCTCTACTCGGGCTGCTGCTGCCCGGGATGGGGGCGGCGGGGGAGGCGGTGCGACCACCGAACATCGTCTTCATCCTCGCCGACGATTACGGGGTGGGCGAGGTGGGGAGCTACGGCTCGGATCACTTTCGCACCCCGAATCTTGATCGGCTTGCTGGGGAAGGCATCCGCTTCACGCGGGCCTACACCGCCCCGCTGTGCGGGCCGTCGCGGGCGCTGATCCTGACCGGGCGGTATGCGTTCCGGACGGGGGCGACGAATCAGGATGCGACCGGCGAATTCACCCCGGAAGCGGAAATCATGACCCCCAAGCTGCTCAAGGCGGCGGGCTACGTGAGCTCCTCGGTGGGCAAGTGGGGGCAGTTGCCGCAGGGCCCGGCGGCCTTCGGATTCGATGATTTCTTCAAGTTTCAGGGCTCCGGAGCCTACTGGAACACGCAGGAACGGGCCAAAACCTATCAGGTGAACGGGAAGACCATCCCGCTGGGTGACGGCGAGTACCTGCCGGATCTCATGCACCGCCACGTGGTGGACTTCATCCGGAAGAACCAGGAGCGGCCCTTTTACATCTACTACTCCCTGTCCCATGTCCACGCGGACATCCTGCGCACCCCGGACAGCCGGCCGGGATTGCGGGACCTGTACGCGGATAATGTCGCCTACATGGACAAGCTGGTTGGCCAGCTTCTGGACGAGTTGGACCGTCTGAAGCTGCGGGAGCGGACCGTGGTGGTCTTCATGGGGGACAATGGCTCGGCCAAGGCGCGGGCGGACCGGGCAACGATTGGCGGGCGGCGCCTGCTCGGCGAGAAGGGGTCGATGCAGGAAGGCGGCGGATTGGTGCCGTTCATCGTCAGCTGGCGGGGAACGGCTCCGGCGGGCCAAGTGACGGACGCGCTGACGGACGCCAGCGACCTTTTTCCGACCTTTGCGGAGTTGGCGGGGGTGCCCCTGCCGACGGGCCGGGTGATTGATGGCCGGAGCTTCGCGGCGCGGCTGCGCGGGTCGGATGTACCGCACCGGACCTGGGCCTTCAATCAACTGGCGCGGAACTGGTGGGTGCGAAACGCGGGGTTCAAGCTCAACCAATCCGGCGAACTCTTCGACCTCAGCCGAGCGCCCTTTGCGGAGCGTCCGGTGCCCGTCGGCTCCGGAGGCCCCGCCGCGGAGGCCGCGCGTCGCGAACTGCAGGCGGTCCTCGACCAGCTCAATCCGGCGGGCGGCATCCCGGACCGCGGCGACCCGTCAGGTCGTCATAAGCGCAAGCTCGAGCGCGAGCGCAAGGGCGGCTCGGGGGCCGCCGAGGCGCCGGCCTCGTCACCGTGATGAGCCGCAAGGGCAGCGGCTACGCCGGGCTTTCATCCGCCGCGTGCCCGCCACGACCGCCACCGTCGCTTCGCGGTTCACCGCGGATCCAAGCCTGCAATCGGCGGATCCCAATCTTTGGCCCGGATCTCCGGTGAGCAGCGGCCCCAGAGTTCACCGTGGCGCTTGCCGCTGAGGTGCGAGATCGCAAGACGGATGGCCACGTTCATGCTCGGCAGCGCGCTGTGAAAACCCAGGTTGGTGATCAGCTTGTCGCCGAACTCCCAGAAGCCGAAATCCTCGGGTGAGAGACACACCACCTGCTCGGTTGGGATGAAGGAGCAGCGCGCGCCGAGATAGGGCACCGTGTTGTCGCCCGTGCGGACACTCGGCTTCCGGGCTTTCCATTCGTTGACTTCGTTCGGAAGCTCAAAGAACGGCCCCTCCTTGGCATTGACCGTGATCTTCACGTTCACGCGTGTCTTGCCCCCGACGCCGACGAGCGACAGCCAGCGCTTGGGATCGGGCAGACGGAGTGTCTCGATCCGGCACCGGTGGTCCCAGGCGTCGTCGAGGATCTTGGTGAGCAGGGTCTTGGCCAGGCCGTAGGTCTCCTCGGCCCGCTTGTCGGCGTCCGTTTCTTTCGGCAGCAGGCTGTTGCGGTCGATGAAACCGGCGATCGAGCGGACGATGCCGAACTGCCAGTTCTCCGGCAAGTACACGTCCCGCTTCTCCGGCATCACCGCGGTCTCGTAGGACGGCAACAGATGGTAAAGCGCAGGCGTCAACCGGGCCGCTTCGCGCTCGCGCGAACCACCGGAGGCCGAGCTGAAGCCGCCTCCCCCGAGGGCCGTCTTGGCGATGGCCTCAATCGAGCCCCGGAAGGGCGAGGCGATCGTCACCACCTTGTCAACCCGCGCGAGACCGTACTGCTGAATGTAGCCGGCGATCACCAGTCCGCCCATGGAGTGGCCGACGAGGCTGACCCTCCCGTTCTTCGCGTCGTAGCCCTCCGCGTGGTAGTGGCGCAGAAGACGCGTGCGTTCGATCACCTCGGTCACAAACGCCGCCAAGGCCGCTTCCGTCACCGCCAGGGGTTGCCGCCAGTCGTAGGCGAACGGGAAGACCGGCACATCGATCTCCGGACTGGGACTGAGGTTGTAGCGCAGTTCTTGGATGATCTCGTTGTAGAACAGTTCGAAGACCTGTTCCTTCACGACCCTCGCGGGTTCCTTCATCTCGTAGCGCAAGTCGTCGGGGTGGAGCGTAATCCGCTCGTAGGATTTGAGGGCGGCTTTCGCGACGGACCAGACGTTCTCCGGGCTGACCGGATACTCGTCACGGAGCGTGCTACCCATGATGCCAGGCAGAAAGATGACCGGAGAAGGAAGCGTGGCGGGCATGATGCAGAAGGGAACGGGACGTTGCGGTTGCGCGTGGGGCTGTATCCAGAGGTTGGACGAGACGGAGCGTTGACGCAAAGTCAGATCCGGGAAGCCTCCGTTCATGACACTCTGCACGGTGCGGATTCGCGTGGCGTGGCGTGGCCTGATGGCCCTTGGAATCTCGGGGTGCGGCCTGCTGTCGGCCGTCCCGGCCTCGGCCAGCGACGCCGCCGTCATCGCTATCGGGTCGCGGCGCGAACTCTTCGTCGATGAGTACTTGATCGAACGCCTCACGGGCGAGGCGCGTTTGCGGATCCACGAGCCGAAGCCGGAGCCGGAGACGTTCGTGACCGACGCCCCGTGGGAGGGCAGCGGGAGCGGCTACTTCAATGTTTTCCAGGACGGCGACCGCTACCGGATGTACTACAAGGGGGTGCAGATCGATCCCTTCAGCGAGTACGACAAGAAGCGGAACAAGTCGTACCTCGCGGCGGTGCCGCTGTGCTACGCGGAGAGTGACGACGGCATCCACTGGCGGCGCCCCCACCTCGGCCTGAACGCCTTTGAAGGTTCGACGGAGAACAACATCGTCATCCTCAACGGCATGATCCCCGGCATCGACCTCGACGCTGGGGCGGCGGCGGTGTTCAAGGACGGCAATCCGGCGGTGCCGGCGGATGCGCGCTACAAGGCGATCGTGCACTCCCGTTCGCCGAAGCGCGGCCTGCTCGTGCTCAAGTCGCCGGACGGCATCCGCTGGTCGCTGCTGCACCCGGAAGTGGTGATCACCGAAGGCGCGTTCGACTCGCAGAACCTTGCGTTCTGGGATCCGACGATCGGGAGGTACCGCGCCTACTGGCGTTACTTCTCCCGCGATCCGCGGGAGGCGACGCTGGCGCTGAACTCCGGAGCCGCGACGCCGCAAGCCGCCTCCGGGCCGGCCTTGAGCTACGGTCGGTCGGTGGACGGTGCCGCCGTGCACCTCGGTGTGCGGGCGATCCGCACGGCGACGTCAACGGACCTGATTCACTGGGAGGACATGGCGAACCTTAGCTACGGCGACGCGCCGGAAGAGCACCTCTACACCAACCAAGTCCACCCGTACCACCGCGCGCCGCACCTCCTGATCGGATTCCCCACCCGGTACGCGGAGCCCGAGTTGCCGGAGGGCGTGATGGATGACGTACGCCGCCCGGCCGGACCGGAGCAGACCCGCCAGTGGTCGCCCTCGATGCGGGCGCTCCCGGAACTCGAGCACCGCGAAATGCGTGCCAGTGCGAGCGAGCGGTACGGATCGGCGCTGACCGACACCGTGTTGATGACGAGCCGGGACGGCGTGACCTTCCGGCGTTGGATGGAGGCCTTCCTGCGTCCCGGCATCGAGCGCCCCGGCGCCTGGAACTACGGCCAGCTCTACATGGTCTGGCATGCCACTGAAACGCGCTCTCGTTTCCCCGGTGCCCCGAACGAGCTCTCGCTCTATGCGGGTGAGGACTACTGGACTGGCAACAGCATGGTCCTGCGCCGGTACACGCTTCGCCTCGACGGCTTCGTCTCCGCCTCGGCGCCCTACTCCGGCGGCGAGCTCGTGACCAAGCCGATCCGGTTCTCCGGCGCGGAGCTGCGGCTGAACTTCGCCACCTCGATCGTCGGCCGGGTGCGCGTGGAAATCCAGGAGCCCGACGGCCGACCGATCCCGGGATTTTCGCTGGCCGATTCGGATGCGATGTTCGGCGACACGCTGGAGCGCGCGGCCACATGGCGCCGCTCCGCGGACGTGAGCCGCCTCGCCGGCCGCGCGGTGCGGCTGCGCTTTGTGCTGAAGGACGCGGACGTTTACGCGTTCCAGTTCGCCCGCTGAGCGCCGGTGCCCGACGGCGTGACGGAGGCGCGCTGGCCTCTCAGGGTCCAGCGGGCCAGCGTCAGCAGCAGCCCTGCGCAGTCCCGCGAGCGGAGGGCAGGCAGAGCTCCTTAGCCAGACAGTCGGTGTGCTTGGAGCCGAGCTGCAGCACGAGGCGGTCCTCCTCGCGTTTCGCCGAGGCGACGACGAGTTGGACGACGTTGCAGGTCTCGTATTCGAGCTCCACCGGCAAGTCCTCCGTGCCGAGCACCGGGGCGGCATGGGAAAATGCCTTCAGCAGTTTTCCGCCGGTGATCCGGTGGTCGACATCGTCGCCCACCCACGTCTGCAGCAGGCACGTCACCAGCCGGCGGACGGTCCCGCCGCAGTCCACGAAGTCCTTCTGCACGCGGCCGACCTCGGTCACGTGGAAGTGCGGCTCGATCGCCTCCCCGTCGGTCCACAACACGGTGAGGGGCAGATCGGGTGCCGCGGCGAGCGCCGCCTTGAGCTGCGAAACGGTCATGCCGGCTCCCGGGCTAGCGGCGGTGGGCTCGCGGCAGGCGCAGGCGGGGTCAGAGCACGCAGGATCGATCGCCGAGTTCATGGGGGAAGTGAAATGGACTTCGGGTCCGAACTCAAACGCGCCGTGCGACCCAGCCCGACCCTCTTGGGGTATCCGCTTCAGGACGGCTGGCCTCGTGAGGTCTGGGGGGGGCGTGTCCCCCTCCCCCCCTGAGAGCGCGGTCAGACACCACGGTTAGGGGATGGGGTAACCCTTTCTCCTGCGCGTTCTTATACCTTTGATTCGCCCGGTTTTTTCCGCGATGAACGGATCGGGCGTACCTCTCCAATGAAACCCAACGAATCCGTTACCATCACGCGCGCCCGCTTGCAGGCCGCCGCCACTCATGCCGGCGTTTCTCCCGAACAGGCGGAGCGCGTGTGGCAGAATTTGCAGCCGGATGCGAATGACGCGCCGACTCCGAGATTCGATGCGGAGCATGTCGCCTATTATCTGGGAGCGCTCGTGATCATCGGAGCGATGGGATGGTTCATGACCACCGCATGGGACGTTCTCGACGGATGGGGACTGGCGGTGATCGCGACGTGCTACGGCTTGCTGTTCGGTTTGATCGGACGACGCTTTTGGAACACGCCCGCGCGTCGTACTCCGGGCGGACTGCTCTTGACGGCTGCCGTCTGCATGACGCCGCTGGCGATTTTTGGAGTGCAGAAGGCGACCGGGTTCTGGCCGGTAGCCGATCCCGAAAGCTATACGAAGTTCCATCCTTACATCAGCGGCAGCTGGGTCGTGATGGAGCTGGGAACCATTCTGGTCGGCCTGCTCATGCTCCGGAAGTGGCGCTTCCCGTTTCTCACGGCCCCCATTGCCTACGCGCTCTGGTTCGCGTCCATGGATCTACCGGAGCTGTTGTTCTATTCGAGCCCCTTGACCTGGGACCAGAAGAAGTGGTTTTCGATCGCCTTTGGGCTCGTGATGATGGGTCTCACCTACGCGGCCGATCTGCGGCGAAAGCAGACGGATTTGGCCTTTTGGGGCTACCTGTTCGGGTTGATGGCCTTCTGGGGTGGGCTTACCGCCATGAACAGTGACAGTGAACTCGGTAAGTTCATCTATTGCCTGATCAATCTGGGGCTGATCGGTGTGTCGCTCATTCTCCGGCGCCAGACCTTCGTGGTTTTTGGCGGCATTGGCGTATTCATCTATCTGGTGCACTTGTCCAGCGAGGTCTTTGCCGACTCGTTGGCCTTTCCGTTTGTGCTCAGCTTCCTCGGCTTGGGGATCATCTACCTCGGCATCCTGTATCGCCGCCAAGGCCCTCTGCTGGAGAAGTGGACCCGCGCTCGCATTCTGCCGCTGATCGGAAACTGGATCCCCCCGCCGGCCGGCGACGATCGTGGCTGATCCCAGCGCGGGTTTGTTCATCGCCCCGGATTTCGGCTGTCTGAGCCGATGAAAAACAAAGCCCGCCGGGCCAGAGGGCTCGCGGCGGGCTGAACGACGGGACCAGAGTGGGTCTCAGCGTGTCATTGGATTCATTTCAGTATCACAGAACTCGTGTTATTCACACGGATTCGATGTCACGATAAACGTCCTACCGGTACTCCTCGCCCGTGCCGGCGTTCACGATCTTGAAGTTCTCGACGTGGTAGTTCGGGTCGGCGCGGAAGGCGAGCTTCACGCCGTAGAGCTTCTCCACGCGCACGAGCAGGTCGGCGTCCTCGCTGCGCAGGCGCTCGAGGATGCTGGGGTGCACGAGCACGCGCAGGCTGTACTCCTTGCCGTCGTTGCGCAGCTGGATGCGGCGGGCGACCGAGCCGAGGCGGCGCTGGAGCTCGACCGACATGGTCGTCGCGCTCTTCACGATGCCGCGGCCGCGGCAGTACGGGCAGTCCGTGTACAGGTTGCTCGAGAGCGACTCCTGCTGGCGCTGGCGCGTCATCTGCAGGATGCCGAGCTGGGAAATCGGGAGGATGTGGTTCTTCGCCTTATCCTCCGCCATGCTCTCGACCATCTTCTCGTACACGCCGTTGCGGTGGCGCCGCTCCTTCATGTCGATGAAGTCGCAGATGATCAGACCGCCGAGGTTGCGCAGGCGGATCTGCCGCGCGATTTCGACGGCGGCTTCGAGGTTAACCGCGTAGATCGTGTTCTTCTCGTCGCCGGAGCGGTTCTTGTGCGAACCGGTGTTCACGTCGATCGCGATCAGGGCCTCCGTCTCGTCGATGATGATCTCACCGCCGCTCGGGAGGGTCACCTTGCGGTGGAAGGTCTGCTCGATCTGCCGCTCGATGTTGAAGCGTTCGAAGATCGGGATGCTGTCCTTGTAGAACGCGATCTTCGAGCGCGAGCGCTTCGAGATCAGGCCGACGAGGTTGGCCGTGCGCTCGAAGTCGTCGCGGTTGTCGATCAGCACGCGGTCCACCTCCTCGGTGAGGAAGTCGCGGACGGTGCGTTCGACCAAGTCCGGCTCCTGGTAGAGGTTCGCCGGGGGGCGCTCCGACTGCATCTTGGCGCTGATCTCCTCCCACTTCTTGAGCAGGATGTGGAGGTCGCGGACGAAGTAGCGGGCCTTCTTGCCCTCGCCGGCGGTGCGGACGATGACGCCCATGCCTTCCGGGATGGTGAGCTCGTTGATCAGCTGCTTCAGCCGCTTCCGCTCATGGATGTCCTCGATCTTGCGGGAAATGCCGCAGCCGTCGGAATACGGAGTGAGGATGAGGTAGCGGCCCGGAATGGAGAGGTTGGTCGTGGTCCGGGGGCCCTTGGTGCCAATGGGGCCCTTGGTGACCTGGATGACGATTTCGCTGCCCGGCGGGTAGAGGCTGGGGATGTCCTTGACGGTCGGCTCGGCCGTCCGGGGGCCAGCGTCCTTCTTCTTGTTGACGCGGACGACCTCGACGGACGAGTCGGCGGCGGCCGGGAGCATGTCCCAGTAGTGGAGGAACGCGTTTTTGGCGTAGCCGATGTCGACGAACGCGGCCTTGAGGCCCGGGTCGAGATTCTTGATCCGGCCCTTGTAGATGCCGCCGACCATGCGGTCGTCGGAATGGCGTTCGATTTCGAACTTCTCGAGCCGGCCGTCGACGAGGAGCGCGACGCGCTTCTCGAGGGGCTCGGAGTTGATGATCAGCTCGCGATACGACGTCTTCTGTTTTTGGAAGACGCTGAGGATCTTCTGGAGCAGCGGGCGTTGCTTCGAGCGCTCGATGGCGCCGTTCTTTAGGTCGGCGGAGTTGACCTGCGGCGGCTCGGTGACCGGTGGCGGATTCGTCAACTCGGCGTCGAACTGTGCGGGGTCAGTGGGATCGCCGTTGCCGGCGTCCGGGGCGGGGGAGTGCGATGACTCGCTCATGGCGGTGTGTGTCCTGGTTACGGACGGGGCACCCCCGGTCGGCAGTCGCAGTGCAGGAGATTCCGGCAAAGCGGTCGTTATCGATGCAGGACATCACGCTCATGTGAAATCCTTGCGGAATCGATAGACGCTTTGGACCAGTCCTTGCAGCACGCAGCAACTGAGAACGAAGGAGCCACCGTAGCTAATGAAGGGAAGTGGTATGCCCGTGATGGGCACCAGCCCGATGGTCATGGCGATGTTCACGAACACGTGCACCGCGAACAGCACGGTCACCCCGAGGGCGAGGAGCGTGCCGAAGCGGTCTCGGGAGAGACCGGCGATGCGGAGTCCATTGAACATCATTATCCCAAACAGGCCGAGAACCGTGAGGCTTCCCAAAAATCCTGATTCCTCGGCGATGACCGAGAAGATGAAATCGTTGTGCGCCACGGCCGGAGGCAGGTACCCCAACTGGGCCTGCGTGCCGCGCGTCCAACCCTTGCCCGACAGCCCGCCACTCCCGACGGAGATCAGCGACTGATTCAGATTCCACGCGTCCTTCGTCCCCGAGGGATCGATGGTTTCCGGGGCGGCGAACGTGAGGATGCGGTTCCGTTGGTAGTCCTTCAACGGGAACCACGTACGTTCCTCATAAGCCCCCTTGTCGCGGTGGAAATCCAGTTTGTGCTCCTGCATGTACCGCACGTACGAATGGCTGTCCCAGGCCACCAGCCCCACGACGAGCAGGAAGACTCCCAGCGCACCCGCGAAGAAGCGGGTGGAGAGTTTCGAGACGTAGAGCATCGAGAAAACCATCGGCGGAAGCACGATCACCGACTTCAAGTCGGGTTGAAGCATGATAAGCAATACGGGCAAACCCACCGCAAGGGCCAATTTGCCGAGAACCCCCAGAGACTGACGCACCGAGCCCACGGGGGAACGGACGAGGATGCTGGCGCCGAAGAGCAGCACGCCGACCTTGGCGATTTCCGAGGGCTGGACGGCGAAGAAGCCGAAATCCAGCCAGCGCTGCGCCCCGAAGCGCTCGGACCCGATTCCGGGGATCAGGACGAGCAGGAGCGGGACGAGGCACCCGAAATAGAAGAGGTGCGCCACGTTCAGCCAGAAGCGGTAGTCGATGAGTGATACGGCGATGTACAACGCCATCCCCCCTCCGAGCCACACCAGCTGCGACACCCAGTTCTTCTGCGGGGTCGAAAACTGGGCACTGTAAATGAAGATCACCCCGATCGCGCTGAGCAGCAGAATCGCCAGCGGCGAAATCCAGTCCCACCGACCGCGCGTCGTGGTGCGAAAGAGGCGCGTCAGGGCGAGCGGGGTGGAGGTGATCACGGCCGGAGGAAGGCAAACGCGCCGTCGCGTTTCCCGCAACTCCATCCCGCGGCGGGGAGCCGGGTCCTTTTCCCGCTCGGGCGGTGCTGGGGTCGGGACCGACGCCGCCGGTGGTCGGGGTCGTCCCCACGGGCGCGGTTCAGGGGTAAATACTTGTGATTTTTCATCGGCGGCACAGGGTTGAGCGTTCTGTGAGTGCCCGAGCCTCCGAGTTTGCCGTCCTGCTGGCCGTCCAAGATGACGGCTGGACTGTGCACTTCGGGGTGGCCGCCGTCGCGGGGCTTGTGATCGGTCTCGGGGTGTCGTGGGTGCTGACGCGCGGGGCGCGGCGGCTCGCCGCGACGAAGGCCGACCAGCTGGTCGACGTGGCGCGCCGCGAGGCCGCCGTTGCCGCCGAGGAGGCCAAGCAGCGCGCCGAGGCCGACATCCAGTTGCGCCGCGCCGAGGCCAACCGCGAATTCGACCGCCGCGAGATCGAGGTCGATCTCAAGCTCCGCGAGCTGCGTTCCCACGAGGAGTCGCTGGTGATCCTCGACCGCCAGATGGAGCAGCGCGAGGAACGGCTCTCCCGCGAGACCGCCGCCGTCCGCCAGGCCCGCGATGCGATGCGGACGTTGTCCAAGTCGCTCCGTCGCCGCCTGGAGGGGCTGGCGTGCATGGACGGCGAGGAAATCCGCCGCCAGCTGCGCGCCGAGGTGCTTTCCGAGTGCGAGGATGAATTGCGGGCGCTCCGCCGCGAGGTGCTGGAACGCTCCGACCAGGAAGTCGCGAGCGAGGCCAAGCGGATCCTCATCGCCGCAATGCAGCGGCTGGCGTCCCGGCCCAACAACGATCTCACCGCCACCATCGTCCAGCTGCCCAGCGAGGAAATGAAGGGGCGCATCATCGGCCGCGAGGGACGCAACATCAAGGTGTTCGAGGCGGCGACCGGCGTGACGCTGCTGATCGACGAGTCGCCGCAGATGGTGCTGATCTCGTCGTTCGATCCGGTGCGCCGCGAGATCGCCCGCATCGCCCTGGAGGGGCTCGTGTTGGATGGCCGCATCCACCCGGCGAGCATCGAGGAATTCGTCAAGCGCGCGCAGGAGGACGTCGGTTTGCAGGCTCAACGCTCGGGTGACGAGGCAGTGCAGCGGCTCGGGATCAACGGCCTGCACCCCGATGTCGTGAAGCTCCTCGGGCGGCTCAAGTTCCGGTTCAGCTACACGCAGAACGTCCTCGATCACTCGGTCGAGGTGGGGTTCCTCTGCTCGATCATTGCCAGCGAGGTGGGCCTCGACCCGAACATCGCCAAGCGCGCCGGGCTCCTGCACGATCTCGGCAAGGCGGTGGACGGAGAGTACGAGGGCAGCCACGCGCACATCGGCGCGGAATTCATCAAGCGGCACGGCGAGAATGCCATCGTGGTCAACGCGGTCGCCGCCCACCACGAGGAGGTGCCGCCGGAGTCGGTCTACGCCGGGCTCGTGATCCTTGCCGACACCGTCTCCGCGGCCCGGCCGGGCGCGCGGGCCGAGTCGATGACCAATTACCTGCAGCGCTTGGAGCGGCTCGAGCGTCTCGCGCTGTCGCTGGAGGGCGTGCAGCAGGCGTTCGCGATCCAGGCCGGCCGCGAGATCCGCGTGGTCGTGGCGCCACAGGTGGTGTCCGACGAGCGCGCGCGCGAACTCGCCAAGACGCTGCGCAACCGGATCGAGGACGAGCTGCAGTACCCGAGCACGATCAAGATCACGGTCATCCGCGAGTCGCGCTTCACTGAGACCGCGACCTGAGGGTTGGCGGCTGGGTCGCGGGCGTGGAGCCGAGTGGCCCCGCTGGTTCGCGCTTCCCGTCCGCGCGGGGTTGCCTCACTTTCCTTTCACCATGCCCGATCCGAAGATCCTCGAATTCTTCCCCAATCCCGCTCCGGCGCGGGACTTCGTCATCGAACACACGCACCATGAGTTCACCTCGGTGTGCCCGATGACGGGGCATCCGGACTTCGCCACGATCACGCTGCGGTACGTGGCGGATCGGCGCTGCGTCGAGCTCAAGTCGCTCAAGCTCTACTTCCACGCGTTCCGCAACGAAGGGATTTTCTTCGAGGCCGTGACCAATCGCATCTGCGACGACCTCGGACGCGCGTTGGAGCCGCGGCAGCTGACGGTGATCTCGCACTGGAAGGCCCGCGGCGGATTCACGTCGGTGGTCACGGCCGAGTGGTCTCCCGCCCGCAGCAAGGCCCCGCGACGGAAGGCGAAGGGCCCGCGCAAGGCCCGCGCCTAGGCGGCGGGGCGGGGGTTGAGTGCCGCGACGACGGCGGCGTGCAGCTCGGGTCCGGCGGCGATGGTGGAGGAGGCTGGGTAGGCGGGGCCGCCCTGCCAGTCCGAGATCACGCCGCCGGCGCCGCGGATCACCGGCACCAGTGCGGCGATGTCCCAAGGATTCATGATCGGGTCGAGCATCAGGTCCGCGAAACCGGAGGCGACGAGCAGGTAGCCGTAGCAGTCGCCCCACGTGCGGCTGAGGCGCACGCGCTGCTGCAAGGCGGCGAAGGCCGCGCCATCCTGATGCCGCGCGGGATTGAGCGGGTCGCTGGTGAGCAGCGTCGCGTCCTCCAGGCGCGAGCACGGGCGCAGGCGCACGTTCCGGCCGTTGAGTTGCGTGTGCTGGCCGTCGCCGATCATGAGCTGGCGAAGGATCGGCTGGTGGATCACGCCGAGGACGGGGAGGCCCTGGTGCAGCAGCGCGATGAGCGTGCCGAAGAGCGGGCACGCGGTCATGAACGACTTGGTACCGTCGATTGGATCGAGGACCCAGACCCACTCGGCGTCGGGGCGGTCGCTCCCGAATTCCTCGCCGATGATGCCGTGCGACGGGAAGGCGCGCTGGATGCGTTCACGCATCCGCTCCTCGGCTCCGCGGTCGGCGACGGTGACGGGTGTCTGGTCGGACTTCAGCTCGATCGCGAGATCGCTCGCGCCGAAGTACGGGCGAATGAACTCGCCGCTGGAGTCCGCCAGCTCGAGCGCCAGTCGTCGGTACGCGTCGGGGATCATGCTGGGAGGAAGGCATTGCTTTTGCCGGGAATCGACTCTCATTTTCGGCAACCCCTGCGCCCGGCATGTCGTGGACCGAACACCCCATTCCCTTCCTCGACTTCGAGGGCAGCCGCGCCAGCGGGGTCCTGGAATACGGGGTGGCGGTGCTGCAGCGCGGCGCGATCGTCGAGACGCACACCCGGGTTTGCCGGGCGACCGGGCGGGTGAATGACGCCGATGTCGCGGTGCATGGGCTCCGCGAGGCGGAGGTGGCGTCGGCGGCGCCGTTCGCGGAGGAGTGGGACCGCTTCGCGGACCTGCGGGAACGCGGGCCGTTCGCCGCGCACTACGCGGGGGTCGAGAACGCGTTGCTCAAGGCGACGTGGCCGTACCCACGGGCGTCGGCGGACTTCGCGCGGCCGGGCGAGACCGTGATCGAGTGGGGCCCGTGGATCGACACGGCCACCCTGTACCGGCAGCTCTATCCGACGGTGGGCACCGGACGCCTCGAGGCGCTGGTTGTCGCAGCCGGCGTGCAGGGGCAGCTCGACGCCCTGGCCGTGCAACACTGCCCTCCGATGCGTCGGCGCTATCACGCGGCGCTGTACGACGCCTTGGCGGGCGCTTTGCTCCTCGCCGTGCTCGGCCGCGATCCGGCGGTCGCGGCGCTCTCGCTGCCGCAGTTGCTCGCCCTCAGCGCGCTCGATCCCGAGCGCCGCGACGACCTGCTGCAGCGCGAGTTGTTCTGACGCCGGCGGTGGGAGGCCCGGCGGCGCGGGCGCCGCGCGGGCGACCGTCAGCCCGGCGCTGGGGGCTTCGGGGCGGCGGCGCGGATCGCGGCGTGCGGGGCGAAGCGGTGGAGCAGCGTCGGCAGCGAGACCTCGGCGAGGGAACGGGCGCGCCAGTCAACGTGGTCGAAGCTGTGGTGAGCCGTCGATGGATTGGGCGCGACCACGCACCAGAGCCCCGCGCGCTTGGCGGCGAGCGAGCCGGTGTGGGAGTCTTCGAACGCCACCGCCTCGTGGGCGCGCAGGCCGAGATGGCGGAGCGCGAGCCGATAGAGATCCGGCTCGGGCTTGGGGGCCTTGACGTCGTCGCGGCAGGCGAGCGCGTGGAAGCGCGGCAGCAGCCCGAGGCGGCCGAGGTGCTTCTCGCAGTGTGCGTGATCGGAGTTGGAGGCCAGCGCGATCGGCCAGCCCTCGGCGGCCGCCGCGTCCATCAATTCGATCACGCCCGGAAGGATCGGCTGGGCGAGCGTGCGGCGACGGCGGTGGTGCGTGAGCTGCTCCTCGAGTTCGCCGCGATCGGCGTCGGCACCGAAGGCGCGCCACGGATCAAAGGCGTAGTTGGCGTGGCCCACGCTGCGGATGAAGAGATCGCGCTCGAACGGCAGCCCGTGCGCCGCGTGCACGTCGGCGAATGCATCGATCAACGGCGTTTCCGTGTCGAGGATCAGACCATCGAAGTCGAAGACGAGGGCGCGTGGCATGGCGGAAGGTCCAACGAATCAGAACCAAGGCGGGATGCAACGACGGCGGCGCGCGAATTTTCTGGCGACAACCGTCGCGGCGCGCTGCAGCGTGGAGGACGGTGCTCGCCCATCCTTCCAACCCTTTCCTGCCCGCGTGGCGCGACTCCGCTGAGTCGCGACACGACGCGCTGCGGACCGTGGCGCGCGCGGGTGGTGTGATTGCTCGGGCCGTCGCCGCGACCCGACGAACGATGCGGTCGGCGTGGCGACTCGGGGTGGCGGCGTGCGCCTTGGGCGCGGGGCCGCTTGCGGGTGGGGCGGACGCTTCCGAAACTGGCTCCGCGGCCGTGCCGGTGGCGGGATGGCCGCGGCGGGTGGACGATGCGCTGGGGCGATCGGTGAGCGTGAACGCACGGCCGGTGCGCATCGTGTCGCTGACCCCGGGTAACACGGAGATTCTTTTTGCGATCGGGGCCGGTGACCGGATCGTGGGCGTGACCGCGTGGTGCAATACGCCCGAGGCGGCGCGGGCGCTGCCGAAAGTCGGCGGCTTCGCGGCGACGACGGTGAACCTCGAGGCGATCGTCGCGCTGCGGCCGGACCTCGTCGTGGCCGGTGACGAGGCGCACCGGCTCGTCGTGGAGACCCTGGCGGGCCTCGGCATCCCCGCCCTGGCGGTCAAGGTGCGGGACTTCGCGGGACTGTTCGCGCTGATGCGGCAGCTCGGGACCCTGACGGACAAGGCGGCTGCGGCGGAGCGCGTCGTGCGAGGCCTCGAGGACCGCGTCGCGGCGGTGGCGGCGCGGACGGCGGCGATCCCGCGGGAACGGCGGCCCCGCGTGTACTGGGAAGTCTTTGATGCGCCCCTGATGACGGGGGGGCGGGGCAGCATGCTCGGGCGGGTGGCCGAATTGGCCGGAGGCGAGGACCTCTTTGCCGACCTCCGCGAAGA